>DASRUO010000001.1:0-2289 GCA_035655375.1 archaeon
TCGGTAAAATCAATGCGCACGCCTTTCACCATGTCGAAAACGTCTTTATCCACAAAAACCTTCATTCCTTTTTCGGTGACCACTTTCTCGTTGGCTTCGGCTTTTTCGGCGAAATCCATTGCGTAAGTATAGCCTGAACATCCGCCCGGCTCAACCGTAAATTTCAGGCCCCAGCCGGCTTTGCCTTCCTTTTCCATGAGTTCGGAAAACTTTTTAACGGCCGAATCCGAAAGGGCTATGTCCTTGTCTTCCGCGCCGGAAACCGCCTCATTCATTTCCTTGAGCATGTTCCGGACAGTTTCAGGGCTCATTCCGTGGCCCATTGCGCCGGCTTCAATGCTTTCGTAAGGGTTGATGTGGCAGCCAATGCAATGAAGGCCGTAGCCAAGCATTATCTCAGCGGTTTCGGGCCATTTCGCGACAACCTCGCCTATGGTCATGGTTTTGTCTATAGGGCCAGATACGGCTGTTTCAGCCACTGTTTCAGTGTGGCCGGCGTGTGCATGTGAAGCGCTTTTCTCCATTCAAAATCCTCCGATATACTAATAGTTAACAATCGTTATTTTTAAAGGTTTGGGTTCAAAAAAGCCCTTAAAAGTTTCCGGCATGCGCCGAATTGAGGCGGTTTCCACAGTCCCTATCTTATATATGCTTTTTCGCCATTTTCATGCCCTGAAAGCGCTCGGGCATATTTTGTTCAGCGTGCAGCCCGCGCAGTTCGGCTTTCGCGCGAAACACACTTTTCTTCCGTGCCAGATGAGCATGTTTGAAACATTTCCCCATTTGCTTTTAGGCGCCAACTGCATAAGCTCGAGCTCTATTTTTTCAGGGTTCGCGCTTTCAGTGAAACCGAGCCTTTTTGAAAGCCTTTTCACGTGCGTATCAACAGCTATTCCCTCCACGATGCCGTAGCCTTCCGTGAGGATTATGTTCGCGGTCTTGCGCGCAACGCCGGGCAGTTCAAGGAGTTCCTTCATTGTGCGGGGCATTTTTCCCGAATATTTTTCGTGCACAATCCTGGCCATTCCGCGGATGTTTTTCGCCTTCGCGCGGTAAAAGCCGGTGCTGTAAACTATTTTTTCCAGTGCCTTCTGGGAAACCGCGGCGAAATCCTCCGCTGTCCTGTATTTTTTGAAAAGCTCTTTGGTTACAATGTTCACGCGCGCGTCAGTGCACTGCGCGGAAAGAATCACGGCGACGGCGAGCTGGAAAACGGATTCAAACCTTAGCGCCGTGCCGTGCCCTGGATAGGCCTTTGAAAGCTTTTCCAGCACCGCAAGCATGCGATTTTTTCCAGCTTCGTGTTCCACCTGAAACCACTTAACACGGCAAAGCAACAATTAAAGCATTTACTATTCAAATTATTATAAGAACAGGTAAAAAAAGGTTTTGCACGAAAGTGAAAGGCTTATGGATGAAAAACACGTTGTTGAGCTGCTGAAATGCATCGGCGAAAATGTTTCGCGTGAGGGCCTGAAAAAGACGCCCCAAAGGTTCATTGAGACGTGGAAGCACATAAATTCAGGCTACAATAAAAGCGTTGAAAAAATAGTGAACGGCGCGCTTTACAGGGCCGAGAACAGCAGCATGGTCATAGTGAAAGACATAGATTTTTTCTCCACCTGCGAGCACCATCTTTTGCCTTTTTTCGGGAAGGTGCATGTTGCCTACATTCCGGACAGGAAAGTTATAGGCCTGAGCAAGATTCCGCGCATAGTGGAAATGTTTTCAAGGCGCCTGCAGATTCAGGAAAGGATGACTTCAGAGATAGCGGACGCGGTTGAAAAGGTTTTGAAGCCGAAAGGCGTTGCCGTTGTCGCGGAAGCCGTCCATACGTGCATGGTTATCCGCGGCGTGGAAAAGGCGAATTCCAAAACCCTCACCTCCACGATGAAGGGCTGCTTCCTCAAGGAGCATGAAACGCGGCAGGAATTCCTTTCGCTGATAAAATGAATGGAAAGGGCTGTTTCAGTGAAAGAGCCATGCCTTAATGCCAGGGCTTTTTTTTAGGCTTGTGATATGATTTGACGAACATCGCAGTAATTTCCATCGGCTCAAACATTGGGCCGGAAAAAAACGCCAAGAAAGCGCTCCGCCTCCTCGCCTCTGCGCATAAAATTCTCGCCAAAAGCGCGTTCATCCGCACAAAGCCTTTGGGTTTCAAAAAGCAGCCGGACTTCCTGAACGGTGTCGCATTAATCCGCACACGCATGCCGCGCGCAAAGCTTAACCGCTGGCTGAAGAAAACCGAAAAGGAATTGGGCAGGGTAAGGGCAAAAATCAAGGGCG
>DASRUO010000002.1:0-5305 GCA_035655375.1 archaeon
GCGGTCTTACTGCGAGCAGGATTCTCTTAGAGTTTTTTGCGGCCTCGATATTGCTGATGCTGTAATCAACTCCTATTTTTTCGGCAAAATCCACGAGTTTGCCATTATTTCTCCTTGTTACAATTATCCGTTTTCCGCCGAATATACCTTTCTTTACGAGTTGCTCCGCTATCCACGAACCCATTTCCCCAACACCGATAATTGCTATTTCATATTTCATTTTACCCACCTAACTTGCTAACTATAATAAGTTATAGTATTTCAATTTTAATTAAACTTCGCATAAAAAATAGCTACAAAATAGTAATATTTATAAAAAAATGTTAATAATAGATACATATGGTTGATTTTGACTCCAAAGACCGAAGACTGCTTTACGAGTTGGACAAGAACAGCAGGCAGAGCACAAGCAGGCTTGCCAAAAAAACAGGGTTAAGCAAGGATTCTGTAGCTTACCGCATTAACCGCCTGTTGAAAGAGGGCGTAATCAAATCATTTAACACAGTAATTGACACAAAAAAGGCAGGTTACACGAGCTTCCGGCTGTTCATAAAACTATATAACACAACCACTGAAATAGAGGACAAAATTTTCGAATTCCTCCTCAAAAACGAGAACCTAATCTGGATTGTAAAAGTAGACGGCAAATGGGACATAAACACATGGTTCGCCTACAAGACAATAGAGGAAATGAACGATTTCTGGAAAAAGCTCCTTGAAAAATACAATAATTTTATTCTTGAAAGGGAATTCGGAATTTACACTAACATGGCCTACTTTGGCAGAAATTACCTGCTGAACGGACAAGGAGAAAAATTTTCAATGCCCACCATTTCAATGGCAGAGCCAACAAAACTGAAAGACGTTGACCTTAAGATTCTTGAGCTTCTTTCACAAAATGCGAGAATCCCAGTCATAGAACTGGCAAAAAAAACAGGCCTCACATCAAAGACCATCATAACAAAAATAAGGTGGCTAAAAGAAAATAAAGTCATCCACGGGTTCAGAACGGAGTTTGACCTCGAAAAACTCGGATACAAATATTACAAAATACACATAACAACATTCAATACCACAAAGGAAAAACTTGAACGCCTTAACCTATTCATATTCGAGCACCCGAACATCATTTATCAGGATGAAGTCCTCGGAGGGCATGATATAGAAATAGAAGTGCAGGTGAAAAACGACGACGAACTAAGAAAACTACTCAGTGAAATCCGTAACAAATTCGGAAACATGATACGAAACTACGAGGTACTCCGCTATTACCAAGAGTACCGACTAAAATTTTTCCCGTCGGCTTCCTCCAAAGAATGAATGGTAATCTGACGAGGTTATTTTGGCTTATAGTAAACCAAGAAAGTTTTGCGGCATTTAGGCTTGGTTTACTAGATAGCAAACCTGAAAATATTGGCGAAATATTTTATTGGTTTGCTATAATCAAAGGAAATTTTTATACGGGCTTGACAATAGCCGTAGCCAAGCAAACCGAAAGCAGCCATTACAGGTTAAAATAAGCTTCTACGACATTTCTTTTCATGAAAGATTTTGAAAACGAGTTTGATGAAAGGGTTCTTGAAAGGCGTTTTAAGGATGCGCGTGACAGGCGGACCTTCCAGAAAGTTTTTGACAGCTCGACGCTGAAAGCGGTGCACGCGCTCGCGGTGAAGGGCCTGTTTGATGTGCTTGAACACATCGTGAGCACGGGCAAGGAGGCGCACGTTTTCGTTGCCTCCGACATTTCCGGCAACACGCGCGCGGTGAAGATTTACAAGACAAGCACGAGCGATTTCAAGAACATGAGGAAATACATTGAAGGCGATAAAAGGTTCGGGAATTTGCGGAAGGACAAGAGGCAGGTTGTTTTCACCTGGACGAGGAAGGAATTCAAAAACCTGCTGCTTGCCGCGAAAGCGGGGCTGAGCGTGCCGCTGCCTTTGGGCTTCAAGGAAAACGTTCTGGTGATGGAATTCATCGGCGAAGGGGAAAGCGCTTCACCTCAGCTGCGGGAATTGAAGCCTTCAATGGAGGAGCTCGGGGATTTTTACGCGCAATTTGTCGAATTCATGGCCAACTTATACATAATCGGGCTTGTGCATGCGGACCTTTCAGAGTACAACACGCTTGTGCGCAACGGGAAACTTGTTTTCATTGACATGGGGCAGGCCGTGCTTTTAGACCACCCGAAGGCGCGCGAATTTTTTGAAAGGGACGTGAGGAACACGGCGCTTTACTTCTCGAAAAAAGGCCTTGAAAAGGGTTTTGAGGGCGTTTACAATGATGTGAAAAACCGCAAGGAAGCATTGGAAAAGAAATGATGGAATCAACAGAAAACGGCGCAATTTATTTATATATATTATTATATAATATATATTATATGGATTCTCCAGTAAGCGACTTTCTCTTGGTGCCGCATGAAAGGATTGGCGTACTTATAGGCCGGAAAGGCGAAACCAAGAGGAAAATCGAGAGGAAAACCCGCACAAGGATTGAAATTGACAGCGGCGGGGGCGAAGTAGAGGTAATACAGGAAGGCGCCCAACAACCCTTCCAGCACCTCAAGGCAATGAAGATCGTGAAAGCCATTGCGCGCGGATTTTCCCCTGAAAAGGCCTTCAGGCTCCTTGATGATGAGTGCGTTCTTGAAATGATTGAGCTGAAGGAAGTGCTCGGAAAAAACCCGAGCCTCCTGAAATCAAAGAAGGGGCGCGTGATCGGAAGCAGCGGGAAGGCGCGTGACGAGATTGAAAAGGACACTGGCGCCAGCATTTCCGTTTACGGGAAAACAATCAGCATCATAGGGAAAGAGGAGCAGGTTTTGAAGGCGGGGAACGCGGTTGAAATGCTGCTGAAAGGCGCGACGCATTCCGCGGTGTTTGACTCTTTGAGAAGGAAAAGGGTTTCAAGGGAAAAGTTTGAGCTGTGATTTTTATGGTGAACGGAGCAGTTGCTGAAAGCGAGGCAGGACTGACGGCGGAACAGATCGCCACGGAATTCAAGGAGCACTCGGTTGCGGAATTCTTCAAGAAAAACATGCAGATGCTCGGCCTCACGGGAAAAATCAAGGCGATGACAACCATAGTCCATGAGTACGTGACAAATTCTTTGGACGCGTGCGAGGAGGCCAAAATTTTGCCTGAAATTGAGGTGCAGGTCAAGGAAATCAGCGGCGAGTATTATGAAATTACGGTGAAAGACAACGGCCCTGGCCTCACAAGGGACACTGTCGGAAAGGCCCTGGGGCAGCTGCTTGCCGGCACCAAGTTTCACAGGATGATGCAGATGCGCGGCCAGCAGGGGATAGGGGCCGCGGGCTGCACGATGCTTTCGCAGATAACGACGGGCAAGGCAACCCAGGTGATCACCGGCACGGGGAAGGGGCCGGCGTTAAGCCTTGAAATAACCATTGACCCGAAAAAAAACCAGCCGAAAGTCGCGAATGTCGCGGAATTAAAAAATGCTTTCAAGGGCACGGCCATAAAGGCGAAATTCAAGGGCGTGAAGTACGTGAACTCGGAGCAGGCGCCGCTTGAATACCTGAGGAGGACCGCGATCGCGAACCCGCACGCGCAGATAACCTTGATTGAGCCTAACGGAAGTAAAACCGTTTTCAAGCGCAGCCTGAAAGACATTCCCAGAAAGCCCACTGAGATGCAGCCACACCCTAAAGGCGCCACGGTGGATGAGGTTGTGACGCTCGCGAAATATTCCGAGGCGAAAAAGGTTTCAAGCTTCCTGAAAAACAGCTTTGACAGGGTGGGCGACAAGGCGATTGATGAAATTGCGAAAGGCGTTTCCTTTGACATGAACAAGGACCCGAGGCAGCTTTTATGGGAGGAGGCCGAGGAAATAGTGAAGCTTTTCCAGAAAATAAATTTCATCGCGCCGCGGACTGATGGTTTGATACCGATAAGCGAGGACCGTATCCGGAAAAGCCTTGAAAGCATCGTGAAGCCGGAATTCTTGTCGGTTGTCACGAGGAAGCCTTCGGTGTATAAGGGGGGGTTCCCTTTCCAGATTGAGGTTGCGGTGGCTTACGGCGGCGAGGCCGGAAGAACGGCGGCCTCCGCCAATGATGAAGGCGTTCTTGAAAGAAAGATTGAAATCATGAGGTTCGCGAACAGGGCGCCGCTGCTTTTCGACTCAGGCGGGTGCGCAATCACAAGGGCCGTGCAATCAATCGACTGGAAAAGGTACGCGATAAAGGATTACGAGAATTCGCCGATGACCATTTTCGTGAACCTGATTTCGGTGCACATTCCCTACACTTCCGCGGGAAAGCAGGCCATAAGCGACGAGGACGAAATAATGGAGGAATTAAGGCTGGCGCTCATGGATACGGGCAGGAGGATTTACCGCTTCATAGGGTTCCAGAAAAGGCAGGCGGAAAAGGAAGCGAAAAGGAAAATGTATTACAAGTACGCGACCGAGGTCGCGGGGGCTATTGCCGACCTCACAAAGAAGAACAGGAAGCAGATTGAGGAAAAGCTGCACGCCATGGTTTTGAGGCATTTAAAGCTTGAAGAGCAGAAGGAAAAGGCTGAAGAGGCGAAAATGGAGAGCCTTGACGAGGAAGACATTGAAAAGGATTACGAGAAAAGGAAATCAAGGGAAAAAAAAGAGGCTGAAAAAAAGGGCGCGAAAAAAAAGGGCGGTATTATTGGCGAGGCAAAAGAGGACGGTGAATGATTGTGGCTGCTAAGGCGGATGGCAAGGACAAGGAAGTAATAAAAAAACTTGAAAATGTCGGGAACACGATACTCCAGCAGGTGGAGAAAAACAAGAACCCGACCTATGAACTGCCCGTGAGGACCCTGAACAACATTTTCTTCGACAAGAAAAGCGGCACGATAAAGCTCGGGGACAAGAAATCGGAGAGGCAGTTCCTGAACGTTGCGCACAGCAGGAAGTTCATGCAGACAATGCTTGTGGCCGCGGAGATAAAAAAAGTGATTGAGCAGGAGGCCACGGTAAGCATAAGGGATTTGTATTACGCCTTAAAGCACACCATTGAGGGCACGAATGAAAACACTTTCGAGGAGCAAGGCGAATCAGACCCGTGCATTGAAGACATTGAGGCCTCGCTGGAGCTTTTACGGGAAGAGCTGCACCTCGCGGCTTCAGCGAAAGGGATTATTGCCGGAGACGTGCAGCTGCGCGACGGAAAGGACAACATTGATTTGGCGAAAATGGGCTCCGGCGGGTGGAGCGTGCCGAGCAATGTCGAGCCTGACAGGCTTGATTTCAGGAAAGTGGACGCCGAATATGTTTTATTCATTGAAAAGGACGCCGTGTGGAGGCG
>DASRUO010000003.1:0-2085 GCA_035655375.1 archaeon
TATCATTGGGCACTGCAATCGGTGAAATAGTTCCGCGGGAAAAAATAACGCTTGAAAGCCTTAACGCTAAAACCCTGGGCTTCGACTCCTACAACGTAATATACCAGTTCCTTTCAAGCATCCGCGGCCCTGATGGGACGCCGCTCATGGATTCGCACGGCAACATAACTTCACACCTCACAGGCCTCTTTTACCGCACAATAAGCCTCGTGGAGAAAGGCGTGAAACCAGTATTTGTTTTCGACGGAAAACCCTCTGAACTGAAAAAAGGCACGCTCGCGAAAAGGCATGAAATCCGCACCGAGGCTTTCCGGAAACACGAGCAGGCCTTGAAGGAAGGCAACATTGAGGAAGCTAAAAAGTTCGGCGGCCGCGCGTTAAGGCTAGATGAAAAAATGGTTGCCGACGCGAAAGCGCTTGTCTCATTGATGGGCTTTCCGGTTGTGCAGGCGCCTGGCGAGGGCGAGGCGCAGATAGCCTCGATGGTTTCCGCGAAAAAAATTGACGGCTGCGTGAGCCAGGATTATGACGCATTATTGTTCGGCGTGCCGGTGCTTTACCGCAACATCGGCGTTTCAGGCAAGAGAAAAGTTCCGGGAAAAAACATTTACGCTGATGTAGAGCCGGAAAAAATCGTGCTTGAAAAGGTCTTGGCGGAAAACAAAATCTCGCGTGAAAAGCTTATATGGGTAGGGCTCCTTATAGGCACGGATTTCAATGAAAAATTCCCGAAAATCGGGGTGAAAACGGCCTTGAAGCTCGCGCAGGAACACGGTTCTTTTGATGAAATAATTTCCGCAGCCGGTTTTGAGCCGGGATTCGACTGGAAAGAAATTTTCAGGCTGTTTAACGGGCCGAAAGTTTCAGAAGATTACTCTATTTCTTTTTCCGCGCCGCAGAGGGAAAAAATCCTTGATTTCCTGTGCGGCAAGCACGACTTTTCAAATGAAAGGGTTGAAAGCTCGCTTGAAAGGCTTGAGGCGAAAATGAATGAAAAGGGGAAGCAAAGCACTCTGGGGGAGTGGAGTTGAAAAAATATTTCCTTCCCGCAAAAATAATTTTCGGGGAAAAAACCTTTGAACAGCTTCCCGCGGAGCTGAAGGCCGCCGGAGTGAAAAAGCCCCTGCTAATCTGCGGAAAGCATTTCATCCCGTCATTAAAGTTCAGGGTGCTGCAGAACGCCTTGCCTTTCTTCAGGGTTTTTTCCGGCGTGGAGGCAAACCCTTCAACGGCCTCGGTTGATGAAGCCGCGAAAATGCTGAACGAGTTGAAGTGCGATTCGGTGATAGGCATCGGCGGCGGCTCTGTATTGGACGCCGCAAAAGTCGTTGCGTGCATGAAAGGCTTCACTAAAGGCTCTGAAGCCTTTTACGGCAAAATGAAAATAAGCAGGGCGCAGCGCGTGCCTTTCTTCGCCCTGCCCACAACCTCGGGTTCCGGAAGCGAGGCAACGCCTTACTCCGTGCTCACGCTTCCTTCAGGCGAAAAAAAGGGCTTAAAATTCAGGGAATTTTTTGCGGCTGTCGCAATAGTTGACCCCGAACTCACGACTTCAATGCCGCCGGAGCTGACAGCATCTTCGGGCATTGACGCTTTCTCTCAGGCTGTTGAAGCGTTCTGGGCTAAAACAAGCACGCCTGAAACCGACGCTTTCGCAAAGGAATCCATCGCGCTTTCATACCAGTGGCTCGTGAAAGCCGTGAAAGTGCCTGATATGCAGTCGCGCGTGATGATGGCGAAGGCTTCACTTACGGCTGCGCGCGCTTTCAGCAACACGGGCACAACCGCGTGCCATACCGTTTCATACGCTTTCACAAAGCATTACGGTTTGGCCCACGGGTTTGCCGTCGCAATTTCCGTTCCGTGGTTTTTGGGCTTTTACTCGGAATCAAAATCCAAAAAAACCCGTGATAAATGCAAAGAAATTTGCTCAATTCTCGGCGCGAACTCGGTTCCTGAAGCGCAGGAAAAAATACGCGCTCTCCTCAAATCCATCGGCGCGCCAACACGCTTAAGCGAAATAGGCTGTGTGCGCGAGGATTTTCCGAAAATAATTGAAATGGCTGCCGTGAACAAGCCGAGCAA
>DASRUO010000004.1:0-4618 GCA_035655375.1 archaeon
GCAGGTAAAAAATTCTGCCGGCGCCGCCATTACGAAATTCGGATGCGGGGAAACAGTTACAATTACACCTTAAACGTGAAAAAATGGAAACCAAAAAATTTTCCAGGGGCCAGATTTTCTCGCTGGATTTCATAATAGCGATGGCAATAGTTGCATTGGCAATAGGCCTGCTGTTAAGCTTTTACCAGACAACCGCGGCGCAGGAAAAGGAGGCGCGCGTGCAGAACGAGCTGAACGTGATAGCGCTGAATGCCAGCAACCAGCTGCTGGAAAAAAACAGGTGTAGTCCGGCCGGCGGCTTTGCGGGGCAGGGATACAAACTGTTCGGGTGCCTTGACGGGTCAAAATTTTCATCGTTCAGCACCAGCGCGGGGCTGAGCAAAGGAAGCTTAATGATACCAGAAGGGTTTAACTGCTACATAACAGATATGGAAGCGTTCGGAAACATTCAAATACTGAGCAACATCTGCCCTTCCGACACGCCTGCAGGAGTAACCGACGTCGCTTCTGTGGAAAGAAATTTTGTGGGGCATGCTGGAGATGTCACTAAATACGATTATGAAAGATGTGTTGCAGGGCTATACCCGCTGGATTGTGCAGGCGCTTTCGGCCAAAAGACAATAAATGTGAAGGTGTGGAAAGCATGAGGAAAGGCATAATTTTCAGTGTTGACGCAATCCTCGGCGCGGTGATAGTCATCACGCTTTTCTCCGCAATCATGGTTTTAAGCCTTTCAGAACCGAATGCGGGCACGGAGCAGGCGATTCTTTACACGAAAGCAACTGACAGGGCGCTCGCAAAGTTTTACGTCCATGGCGCATTGGATTCTGTGCCGACAGCGCCAAACGTGAACTGCAACGATATTTATGCTTATGGAGACAAAGGCGAACTGAAAAAAGATGCCACCGGAAAAATAGTGCCTGAAGCGAGGGGATGCGCATCATAGGAAGCAAAGGCGTTGCAAGCATAATACTCGCGAGCGCCGCGATAGTGCTTCTCGCGTTCGCGATGAATTCCGCGACTCAGGCGCAGGATTCAAGCGGCACACTGCTGAAAATGCAGCTCGCGCGCGAAACCGCGCTGAAGACGGAGAACGCGGTAAGGGTTTTGGATAAGACTACTTCTGACGGATTTTTGGAAACAGCACAACTGCCAAACTGTAATTCCAATGGAGCCGGAAATGTAAGCGTATATATAAACGACGTAATTACTAAAATGAATAATTTAAGCGGGGTCAAATGCGCGGTTTCAAATCTCATCATCAACCCCGGGAACGCACAAAAAGTGAATGGCACTATAAAATGTGGAATCGGAGTAAATGGATTCAATATTACTGATTCGCAAAATATCGGTTTTGATAAAAAGGGAGACTCAACAACTGGAGTGTGCACTATTAAAGATGAAATTTCAACTTGCCAAGAAGAGCTTAGCTTTAACTGCCCCTGAACAGCTTTGAAACAATTTTCTGCGCGCCGGAGCCGTACTGCATTGCGTGCTTCGGTTTTGAGGCGATTGGTTCTGGAATTCCGTAACTCCGCGCCAGAGCGCGGAGCGGATGCTTCCTCAGCGCGTCATTTTCCGAAAGGATTTTCTCGCGCGCGGGAAAAGCCAACGCCTCGCGCAGAAAATTGAGCGCAACAAATGGAACGCGCAGCTCAAGCGAATTCCTCGCGAGAATTGCGTCATCCCTGTAAAAGTTGCGCGACCACATCCGTGAAAGGGAAAGCCAGATTTCTTCCTCAACGCCTTCAAAGCCCTGCTCTTTCAGGGCTTTTGCGTAATTAGAGTAACCGGCAAAAATTTCATCGCTTCCCTGCCCTGAAAAAACGACCTTGAACCCCTGCTCTTTGATTTGCTCCGCGCAGGCAAGCTCCGGAACGGCAATGCTGACCTGCATTTCATCAAAAAATGAAAGGATTTTCATGGCCCTGAACGCGAGCGAGGAAACCTTCTTTTCATCAAGGGAAACAATTTCAAGCTCAAGCCCTAATTCTTTGGCGGCTTTCTTGGCGGATTCAACATCAGGGCTGCCTTTCACGCCTGCAACGAAAAGTTTTGTGTGCGACACTTTTTCCGAAACCGCTTTCGCAACAAGCGAGGAATCAACGCCGCCGCTGAAAAGAACAGCCGCCTTTTTCAGGCCCTGCGTTTGCATGGAAATCGCCTTTTCAAATTCGCTTTTAAGTTTTTCAGGCGAATATTTTTCAGGCACTGTTTTCCGGAAATCCTCGAGCGAGAAAATTTTTTCAACCCTTAGTCCTTGGGGGGAAATTTCAAGCAGATGCCCCGGCGGAAGCGGCTGGGGAAACTGCATGTCAAGCTTCATCAGCGCGTGCGGCTCGGAAGCGAAAGCGCAAAGCGAATCATTTTCGCCGAACCAAACAGGCTTTAAGCCCAGAACGTCGCGGAAAGCGTAAAGCTTTTCACCGTGCAGCAAACCTACAGCGTATTCACCTTCCGCTTCAAGCATGAATTCCTTCAAAACTTTTTCAATGGGCTTCGAGGCGAGCCTTTCAGAGAAAAAATGCGCTATGACCTCTGAATCCGAGGAAAGTTTTTTGCCGGAAGAATTCAACTGCTCAAAATTGTATATCTGCCCGTTGTGCGCAATGGAAACATTTCCGGAGGAAAGGGGCTGGACCCCGAAACCGGTTGTTGAGAGAAGGCAGTGCCCCAAAGCGATGTATGATTCAGGCAGGGGAAGGAGGGCTTTCAGGGTTTTCACTTTCTTTTCCGCTTCAGGGGTTTTCACGCCAAACGCCTGAGGACCGCGGTGCTGGGTGGTTGAAAGCAGCTGGAAAAGCTGCCTTGAAACGCCTTTGCCGCTTTTGGAGCAGACGCCGGCAATAGAGCACATTAAGGGTTCGTGCATTGAAATCCTTAATAAATTAGCCGGAAGCCTAAGCAAACAGTAAAGGGTTTATATAGTTTAGGTGAAAGTATTTGCATGGAAAAGAAAACCATTCTCGCGGGAATTGCCGGCGCAGCGATTGTGCTCATAATAGGCTTCCTCGCATTCAATTCAATCCTAGGCAATAATGAAATTTTCGTGCCTGAAAAGCCTTCATTCAACATCAATGAGGTTTCCTACAAAGTTGCTGTGGGAAAGCCTGAAGCGGCGCTTTTCGAGGGCGCGACGGCCGATGCCGGCGAAAAAACCTCCAGCGAATTGACCATTTACAACCAGAACCTCGCGCTCGTGAAGGACGTGAGGAATATAATGCTTGAAAAAGGCGTGAACCTTGTTGAATTCAAGGACATTGCGGCATTGATTGACGCTACAAGCGTTTTCTTCCGCGATTTGGACAATTCAGGAACTTTTGTTGTGGAGCAGAACTACGAGTACGATTTGGTGAGCAGGCAGAAAATACTTGAAAAATACCTTGACAAGGAAATAACGGTTGCAATTGATGAGGGAAATGAAAGCAGGGAATACACCGGCAAGCTCCTGAGCTTTACGGATGGGGTGGTTCTTGAAACGAGTGAAGGAATTGTAACGCTGAACCCTTCAAGAATCAATTTCCCGGAACTGCCGGGCGGCCTCCTCACAAAACCGACGCTTGTGTGGAAAATTTACTCGCCTGAAGCGGGAAAGAGGAACACTGAAACTGTTTACCTTACCGGCGGCTTAAGCTGGAGGGCTGATTATATTGCGATAGCGAACACTGATGATTCGGCGATTGACTTCACGGGCTGGACAACGGTTTCAAACAATTCCGGAACAGCATACCCTGACACGAGGCTGAAGCTTGTCGCGGGGGATGTGCATCGCGTTCAGGAAAGCCCGAAGTACAGGGAAGTGTACGATTACGCTGTCGCTTCAGGCGCCGCGGTGCCTGAACAGTTCGGCGAGGAAGCATTGTTTGAATACCATTTGTACACGCTTGAAAGGAAGACAAACATAAACAATAATGAAACAAAGCAGATTTCGCTTTTATCCTCCTCAGGCGTTCCGGTGAAGAAAGAATTTGTGTACGACGGCGCCTACAACGGGAACAAGGTTGAAACAAAGCTGAATTTCAAAAACTCTGAATCGCAGGGCTTGGGAATGCCCTTGCCGAAAGGGATTGTGAGGGTTTACAAGAAGGATTTGGACGGGCAGCTGCAGTTCATAGGCGAGGACCAGATAGACCACACGAAAACAGAGGACAACATTGAACTTTTGCTCGGCAACGCCTTTGATGTCACAGGTGAAAGGACGCAGACGGATTACCAGAACATTTCAAAAGGCGTTGACAGGTACTCTTACAATATAAAGCTTGAAAACCAGAAAGACACTGCCGTAACAGTGAAAGTTAAGGAACATTTGTACGGCGACTGGGAAATTTTGAAGAATTCGCAGCCTTTCGAGAAAAAGAACGCGAACGACATTGAATTCACAGTTAATGTGCCCGCGAAAGGAACCGCGGAAGTCACTTACACAGCGCAGATAGCGCAGATAAAGCGGCCTTACTACGGGCCTTACTGATTGGGTTAGGAAGTCTTAAAAGCACTTTAAACATTTATGACTAAATGACCGGCAAGAATTTTGCGGCATTATTGGTTATCTGCTTATTTTTACTTATTTTCACCGAAAGTGTTTTTTCTTACCTTCCACCTCAAAACGGGTTAGAAGACG
>DASRUO010000005.1:0-7600 GCA_035655375.1 archaeon
TTGGTGAGGTCAGCGAAATCCTTTTTCGCCTCGCCCTCGTCCAGCACCGAGATTGCGGCCGCGCCAACGCCTATTCCCTCGATTTTGCCGAGCTCCTGCTTCGTCGCCACAAGGCTCAAGGGGATGTTTTTATCCCTGCAAATGAGCGGCAAATGCATCACTATTTCGGGCGGTGAAACGTCTTCCGCGAGGATGATGAGTTTCGCGTTCCCGCGCTCCGCGGCCTTCGTTGCCTCGTTGCTGCCGACTTTTATTTTGCCGGATTTCCTTATTTTTTCAAGCACTAAAGCCTGTTTTGCCCGCACTTCTTCGGGCACGGAAAACTTTACAAGTTCTGCCATACGAATTGCACCTCCTTATCCGGGCCTGAAAAGGCCGGAATCATTGTCATAGGCAAAAAACAGTACAAAACCGTACCTAATATATTAAAACCCATTCAAAGGCTTTAAAAAGGTTTATTTTACCTTTCCCCGCCTGAAATCGGTTACTGGTGCGTGAACCAAGCAACAGGCCTTTCGCCATCGCCTTCCGAATCAACGATGCAGTAGCCCTTTTTTTCGAGGTAAACGCGCTGCCCTTTTCCCAAATCGGCTTTTTCGGTTGCACCGACCTCTTTCGAGGCGTCAGGCATCAGAAGCTCCAGGTCCATCATTTCGTGCACCCATTCAATCACCGGCTTTTTGCCGGGGCTTTCAATGCTTATAAATTTGCCTTCAAGCGCCAGCCCCTCGCGCGAAGCAAGCCTGATGTTGTAAAGGTTCCTCAGCCTCAGCACAGGCTCACTTATTTTTCCGAGTTCAGTGCGTGAAACGAAAAATTCCTGCACCCCGCGCGGCAGTGAAACCACGCGCCCGTCTTTTTCCGCCTCAATTTCCTCATCCACTAAAACCTCAATCTTTACGGGGTCCTGAATGAACGGCATCCTAATGCTTTCATCCTGGATGAGTTCGCGGTTGTACGCGGCCATTTTGTGCATTGAAATGTCCGCGTCACTGGTTGTCAATCCGGAATCAATTATTATTCTCCGCAGTGCTTCAGCCTTGAAGCCGCGCCTGCGCAGCGCCTTAATAGTTCCGAGCCTTATGTCGTCCCAGCCCGAATATCTGCCTTCCTCTATCCCTGCCTTGATTTTTGAGGTGCTTAAAACCATTTCCCCGATTTTAAGCCTGCCGAAATGCACCGCGTGCGGGTACGTCCACCCGAAAAAACCGTAAAGGAATTCCTGCTTTGTCACGTTCTGCGCGTGCTCCTGCCCGCGCAGTATGAATGTCACGCCCATTTCGTGGTCGTCTACCGCGTTCTGGAACATGAAGCTCGGCCACACGTGAAATTTTGAGCCCGCCCTCGGGTGCTCAGGCCTGTCAATAATTCTCGCAATCCACCAGTCGCGCACGCTCGGGTCGGGATGCCTTAAATCCGTTTTGATGCGGAGCACGGCTTCCCCTTCTTTCAGTTCGTTGGAAAGCATTTTTTCAAACCCTTTCATATGCTCCTCAGGCTTTTTATCCCGGCACTTGCACGCTTCCTGTTCCTGCACGAGCTTCCTCCACTCTTCGCTTTCGCAGTCGCACACGTAAGCCTTGCCCATTTCAATGAGCTTCCTCATATACCCGTAATATTTTTCAATCCTGTCCGAGGCGTAAAAAACTTCCCCGACCTTGACGCCGAGCCATTCAAGGTCTTCCCTGAAAACCTTTTCCGCGTCCTTCATGGGCTTCTTGATTTTCGGGTCGGTGTCCTCGAAGCGCAGCAGGAATTTCCCGTTGTATTTTTCAGCGTAGGCATAGCTCAGGAAGGCAGCGCGCGCGTTTCCGAGGTGGAACGGGCCGTTCGGGTTCGGCGCGAACCTTGTCACTACAGGCTCGCCTTTTTCAGCCCACTCCAGCAGAGGCAGGCCTTCGCGCTCCGGCTTCGGCTTCAATTCGTAGCCTTTCTCGAAAGCCTCAAATTCGTTTTTGATTTCCGCGGGCTTCATTGAATTGACTTTTTTCAGCGCTTCCGCCGCAAAGGGCATTATTTCGCGCACTTCCATTCCCGCGTGGAGCGCTTTCAGCTTCCCTATAAGCGCACCGAGCTCCGCCTTGCCGGAATGCTCAAAAGCGTTTTTCACGGCGTATCTGTAGGCGTCCTCTTGCAGGCCCATAAAAATAGTTTAGTTGCAAACAATTAAAATACAATTAACTGCCGCGTAATTGCAAATATTTTTTTATGCCTTCAAAACAAGCAAAGCAAATTCACGCCAATGCTTTAACTTTTTCCTTTTTTGGTTCCAACTTTTCCATGGATTTTTTCATTAGTTTTGCGTCAAGCTCTATTAAATGCTTCACTATTGGGTTTGCCCTGTTTATTTTGTACATGCTTGCCCTGCCGACTTTTCTCGTGTAGGCCACTACTCCCGTTTCCTCAAGGTTTTTCCAAAAGGTTTCCAGCGTGTTCCAAGAAACATCGGCGTTCCTTGAAATGTCCTTTTTCGAGTAATCAAAAACATCGTTTTCAATCAGGAAATCAAGCACCCGAATCAAAGGATAATCGCCGAAAAAGTCAACGAACAAAGAATTTTGTTTATCCATCGCCATCATCACTTTCAATTAATAATTATTCCATGCCTGAACTAATGTCGCCAACGTAACTAATATATAAAAACTCAAGTTTAAATATTTAACTCTTTATATTTCAATTTATGAAACTTGCTTCTTCTGAAATCCGCAGGCTGCTTTTGAAGAAAATGGCCAGGAAAAACCTCTGGGGCGGCAAGCATACTGCTTTTGGCAATCTCTGGAAAAAGGGCATTCCACCTGAGCACTGGAATGAATTCAAAAAAGAACTTGAACGGCTTATCCGTGAAGGAATTGTGGTTCAAAAGCCAACCGGCTATGGCTTGCATATTTCCCTGAATGTAAGAATGAAAGCGGAAACAGAAAAAATAATTTTTGGGTGAAATTTCGAAAAAGTTATTAATTAGAGTATTCAAAACGGATATCTGCGAGCCCTCAAAAAGGGTTTTTAAGAAGCTATTGTCGTTGTGAGCGTTGTCTCATTCTTTCTGCTAATTCGGGGTCACTACGAAATAATATATTTCGCTCTCCCCATTTGTCATCTACTTTCTTTTCAGCCTGTTCAAGCTGTTTTCTTTCTTTGTCTGTCAACACTTCTTTAAGTCTGTTGATTCCCAGCCCACTGAACATGCCTTGACGATCTCTATCCGAAGTTTTATATTTGTTATGAAGATTTACTATCATTTCTCTTAATTTCTCGCTCTCTTTATCTAGTTCCCCAAGAATTTTATTTAAGCGCCCTTCATTTTTTGTTAACTTCGAGGCGCCTTCCTTGTTTTTCCTTCTAAACAAGCTGCGTATTTTTTCAAACATTTTTTGGTCCCGCTTTATCAGATCTTTTTCCCCTGCTGCCACGCGTGCTCGAAGTATTTTGTCAGCGCGCCGGCCATGTCAGGGTTGTTCGGCCAGATTGTGAAATGGTATTCCGGCTTGTCCACCGCGAAATCGCTCAGCGCCAAAACGACTTTTTTCCCGTCAATAATGTAAGCGTTCATTGAATGGTCAAAGGCCTTGAGGTCAATTCCGGCTTCCGTGTACTCTTTCGCGATTTTATCGTCGGTATTGGCAATCCTGCTTATCAGCTTTACCTCGACATTCCTTTCCTTCACGGCTTTTTTCACGTAATCTTTTATCAGCGCGTGCTCTTTTCCCACGCCGGTGAATGCCACGACGGATTTGTTCGCGGAATCGATTTCCTGCCCGAGTATTTTCATGAAGTCTTTCCTGTCCTTGACTTTCATGACCTTTTCGTGCTTTCCGTTTGAAACCACGTCCGTCATTATGGTTTCCTGCAGTTCAAGCGACTCCTTTTCAAGGATTTCAAGCTCCTTTTTTTTCTCGGTCAAGAGGATGCTGAAAACTTTTGAGGGTTCAATGACCCTGTATTTTTTCGGCCTGCCGTGAATCTCTATCACAAGGTTTTTGCTCGTGAGCCTGTCAAGGACATCGTAAACCCTTGTCTTCGGCACCTGCGCTTTCCTTGAAATTTCTGTTGCCTGCGCCTCTTTCAGCGTGAACAGTGTTGAAAGCGTTTTCGCCTCGTACTCTGTCAAGCCAAGCTTTTCGAGCAGCGTGTTTGTTTCATATTCGGCCATAAGACCACTTTATCGGCATTTCCCCAAAAGGCTGTACGCCTGTATTATATATGCCAATAAACCATATATAAATTTACTGGTTACGGTTATCAAATTACTAAAAACTTTTTTTGGTTTCCGTGCTCCAAAATTCAAAGGATTTCCGCAGGAAAAGACCCTAAAAACGCCATTTCAGCACAAAAAAACGAAAAAAACGGCATTTAAAGGGCTTTTTTCTTGATTATACGGCTTATTTAATTCGTAATTGCAAAAATGGGGTTGTTGTTGTGTTTTCTTTGGTTGTGGTTTAGGTTGGGGGTTGGTTGTGTGTGCGTGTTTGGGTTGGGCTGTGTTGTTGGTGTGTTTGGGGGGGGGGTTTGTTGTCTCATTGTGTGTGTGGCGCGGTGTGCTTGTTGTGTGTTTGATTGGAGGCTAGCATGCCGGCATTCCCCTTTTGCAGCACTGCTTTTTTGCCTTAAAACCTTTCTCTCCGCCTTCCACGAAACCTGTTTCTGTCCCCGTCTCTATCCCTGTCCCTGTCAAAGCGCCCTTTCCTTTCAAAGCGCGGCTGCCTTGCGGCCTCTTCCTCGCCTTCAGTCATCTTGTACTCGAAATCTTCAATGGTTTTCCCGAACTCTGAATCGCTTTTGATTTCGCCCCGTTCCTTCAGGACCTCTTTCGCGAGAATCCAGTAACCCAACGCAAGGCTTTTCCTGCCCTTGTTGTTTATCGGCACGGCAATGTCCACGTTTTTCAGCACATTGTTTGTTGACGCCAGCGCCACCACAGGCACCCTCACTATTGAGGCTTCAAGGATTGCCTGCGCGTCCGGCTCGGGGTCGGTGATTACAACAATGCCTGTTTCAACAAACCTTGTCCCCTTAGGGTTCGTGAAGGTGCCGGGCACAAACCTTCCTGTAAGCGCCTTCCCGCCAATGGATTCAGCGAACATTTTTGCGGGCGTGTTGCCGTAAAGCTTTCTTGAAACAACCACGATTTTTTCCTTCGGGTAAGCCGAAATGAATTTTGCCGCGAACTTCAGCCTTTCATCAAGCGTCTGCACGTCCAAAACGTTTAATCCGTCTTTCCTCACCTTGTAAATGTATCTCTTCATGTCGCCGGACTTGAATTTGGTGCCTATGTGCGCGCCGGTGTTGAGGTATTTTTCGGTTTCAACAAGGGCCGTCTGCCTTGTCTCCTTTTCATCTTCAGGGGACCGTTCGCCCTGAATTTCCTGCCTCACTTCCTCGGCCATTTTCCGCGGCTTTGCATCACCGTGGCCGGATTTTGCGGCCTGCGCCTTTTCTTTTCCGGCGCCTTTTTCCCCGGCATGCGCTTTCCCCGCAACATGCTTTTCAGCGTGGCCTTTTTTGGCCGCCTTTTCATCCGCTTCCGCTTCAGCCGCCTTAACGCCTTTTTCCAAAGGTTCCTTGCCTTTTCCCGGAGCGGGTGTTTCCTTTTCATTCGCAGCCTTTTTTGCAGCCATCAGTTATTCACGCCTTGTACTTGTTTATCTCGTCCATGAAATCGGTGTGCGAGAACACCATTCTCCTGCAGCAATATCTCTTTATGCCCAGTTCATCCATCGCCTTTTCCGCAGGCTCTCCTTTTCTCACTTTCTCCATGAAAGCCTCGTATTTCGCCCCGATCGGGGAACCGCAACTGAAACACCTTACCGGCACAATCATCGCATCACCTCTTGCTTTTCTGCTTCTTTTTCCTTGCCTTTGGGCCCAGCTGTTTTTTGGACTCGACGCGCCTCACGTCATCAACCAACAGCATCCTGTCGTAAGCCAAAAACTTTTTCCTCAATTTTTCATCAGGCCTGAACTCAAGCAGCGCCTTGGCGATTGCAGCCCTGGATGCGACGGCCTGGCCCATAAAGCCCCCGCCTGCAACCTGCACCTCAATGTCAACCTCTCCGGAAATTCCGCCCGCAAGCTCTAAAGGCTCCATCACAAGCTCCTGCACGTAAGGCGAATTCAGCGAGTGCAGCGCAATGCTGTTAATCCTTACAACGCCTTTCCCTTTCCTTATCACGGCGCGCGCGACCGCCATCTTTTTCTTCGCCTTGGAAATCACGCCTTTCCTTTTCCTCTTCTTTTTTTCAGCCATAAAAATTTTCACCACTTCGCGCCTAAACCCTTGCTTATATACCCGACCGAAATAAAGCCTTTTTCCCGCCTGTTTTCAGCGTCCTTGATTTTTTCAGCCTTCAGCCCTGAAAGCTCTGCTGGCACGCCGATATAAACCCTGAGGTTTTTCAGCGCGTTCCTGCCCGTGTTTTTTTGAAGCGGCAGCATGCCCCTTATCGCAATCTTCACTATCCTGTCAGGCATCCTGTAAAATTTCGGCCCCTTTTCAGGGTTTGCCTTGGATGCAAGGCCGTAGCGCACCTCAAATTTTTTCAGCAGAACCTTTTTGGTTCCGGTGAAAACCGCTTTCTCCGCGTTCACCACGAAAATTGTTTCCCCTTTCAGCAGCCTTTTCGCCACGTTTGATGCTACCCTGCCCACAACGCTGTCCGAGGCGTCAATGACTGTTTTCATTGCACGATCACCATCTTTCCGGCTTCGGGGTTCATTTCAATAAGTTTTTCCATTGACACGACTTTTCCCTTCAACGCCGAAATTTTCCTCTCCGCGTTTTCAGAGCATGAAACACACGCAACCTCTATTTTCAGGCTTAATGCGCCGGTTGAAAGCACTTTTCCCGGCACAATCAGGATTTTACCGGCATTCCTGCCGGCGAGCGCTTCAAGCCTGTAAAGGTTCACGCTTGTGCGGTTCCTTGAAGGGCGTGAAAGCCTCTGAGATAAATCCTTCCAGACTTTTTTGCCGGTCTTCCGGCCCTGCTTTTCGAGGCTCACGATAACGCGCCTCAATTCCTCATTCATAGGCCCTGTCCTTTTCATCTTCACACCCTTCAAAAACTCAAACCAAATTCCACGTTATTTTTCTTCCAATAAACTTTTCATGTTCTTTTTCTTTTCATCAATGTTTTCTTTTTCTTCCAAGAAAAAGAAAAGATTGCAGGAGGGGAGATTCGAACTCCCGAAGGCACTAAGCCACAGGATTGCCACAACCTTTTTCTTTCTCTTTTCAAGAGAAAGAAAAACGTTGACGAAAAAGAAAGAGAAAAGTTTTGTTCTTTTCTTTTCCGTTAACGCTTTTCTTTTCTTACAAGAAAAGAAAAGGGTTACTTAAGTCCTGCCCCTTTGACCACTTGGGTACCCCTGCGGTCCATTAATGCCTTTCATGCAATCAACTTAAATTTTTTAACTCTTTCCTGAATTCCTCCAGCTTTCCCTTCAATTCATCCACCGCGGCAAAGAACAGCTCTTTCGGCTCCAGATTGCCGTGGCTTTCAACCATGAAAATGAATGTCGTCGGGTCGTATTCAATCTTCTGGCCTTTTTCAATGAGCACGTCCCTCTGCGCTTCGTCTATAATCGTTTCAAGCACTTCGGAT
>DASRUO010000006.1:0-13135 GCA_035655375.1 archaeon
CCCTTGGAGGCCGTACGCCCATCTTCTGGAAAGCTTCGGGGTGCTTTAAAGGCCATTCAACGGCCTGCTTCAGCTCTTTCTTCACGCTTTCAAGGCCGCCGACGTCAGACCATTTCACGTTAGGCGTTTCAATTGAAACCTCCCTCAAAGCGGAAGGGTGAACGTCCTTTAATGCCTCAAGGAAATCCTCTTTCTTAACCTCGAGCGTTTCAAGAACCTCTGTCGGAATGGTTTCGTCTTCAAGGTTTATTTTGGGGGCCTTGGGGTCTTCGGGGTTCAAGTACCTGCGCAGCGCCTTCATCGCGGATTCCTTTGCAAGCGATTCCAAATCAGCCCCGACAAACCCGTGCGTGATTGAGGCGAAATAATCCAAGTCAACATCCTTTGCGAGGGGCATGCCGCGCGTGTGAATCTGCATTATCTCGGAACGCCCTTTTTTTGAGGGCACGCCTATGTCTATTTCCCTGTCAAAACGCCCGGGTCTGCGGAGTGCCTCATCAAGGCTGTTCACGCGGTTCGTGGCACCTATCACAATGACCTGGCCGCGCGCCTCCATGCCGTCCATTGCCGAGAGAATCTGCGCGACAACGCGCCTTTCAACCTCGCCAATGACCTCGTCGCGCTTGGGCGCGATCGAATCAATCTCGTCAAAGAAAATTATTGAGGGAGCATTTTTTTCGGCCTCCTTGAAAACCTCACGGATGCGCTCCTCGGCCTCGCCCACAAACTTGCTCATAATTGACGGCGAGGAAATTGAAATGAAGTGCGCCTGCGTCTCATTTGCAACCGCTTTCGCGAGCAGGGTTTTCCCCGTGCCGGGCGGGCCGTAAAGCAGCACGCCTTTCGGGGGGTTGATGCCGAGCTTCCTGAAAATTTCGGGGTGCTTCATCGGCAGCTCAATCATTTCCCTCACTTTCTGCACCTGCTCCTCCAGGCCCCCTATATCCTCGTAAGAAATTTTCGGGATTCCGGCAAGCGCATCCTGCACCGGCTCCTCCTTCAAAATGAACTGCGTGAAATCGGTGACCTTCACAATGCCTTTCGGGTTCGAGTCAATGACCTGGTAAATGAATCCCGAACCGAAAACGCTTATGAGCACGCGGTCGCCTTTCACGAGGGGCCGGCCGATGAAATTTTTTTTCAGCACGCGGTCATACCCTGAAGCTATTATGCGCACTTCCTGCGTGGGCGCGAGCACGACCCTTTTCGCCTCCGCGAATTCCGCCTTGCGCACATTGACTTTTTCGCCGAGGCCGACGCCGGCATTGCGCCTTATGAGGTTGTCCATGCGCACAAGGCCCTTGCCCTCGTCCTCCTGCCTTGCGGGCCAGATGACCGCGGCGGTTTTCTGCGAGCCCTCAATCTCAACGATGTCGCCGGAAGTGACCCCGAGCTCTTCCTTGGTTTTGCGGTCAAGGGTTATGATGTTCCTGCCGACATGCGAGGGGTCAGGCTCCTCGACGCGCAGCATCACGGTTTTCTTGGGCTTCCCTATCATAAAAAGAACAACTCATTGAAAACAAATAATAATATAACTGCGCGCGGCGGCGTGGTTTTCGGCGAGCATTAGCGGGCAAGTGCCCGTGTAACGGGCACGCTCTGCCGCCGTGAGCAGACGGCGTTAAACGGCGTTAATTCAATTTCGGGGGTTTTCAACCCTTAAATTGCCGGAAGGGAGCAATGCGGCAATGTCGTCAAGCAATTGCGGGTAAGCGCCTGAAAGCTTTCCCGCGAAAATTTTAAGGGTTTTTTTGGCCGCGGCGCTTTTGGGCTCGCCGCCGAACAGTATGTTGACGTAAAAAGAGGAATTTTTCCTTACCGCGCTTTCCGGGCCCGGGAAAAGCTCAATGCCTTTTTCAGGCGTTTCCCTGAAACCGAGCGCGAAATCCAGCGGCGTCTTCCTGAACCATTCGCGCTTCCCGTAAACCATGAATGCGCCCGTGCCTATTGATTCCCCTGAAGGGGCCTTCTTGCTCAGCTGTTCCGGCTTTGCGGAGTAAACATCAATGTACGGAAGGTGCTCCCTCCACGCGCTTGAAAAAGATGCCGCAAAAACCGCGGCCTCTTTTTTCGAGGCCTCAGAGGGGTTTTTCCCACCTGTTTTGAGGACAACGTGCGGCGCGCCGTGAATGTCCGCGTGGAAGTAAATGTCCTGCGGCTGCATTATTTTTTTCACTATTGTTTCATTGGTTTTCGCGTCCTTTCCGCCCAGAACGAGAAAGCCTTCGCTCGTGTAAAACCAGCGGAACTTCTCGAACCATTCCCTTTCCCTTTTCCTGTGGAGCTTTTTCTGCGGCACGCCCGGGCCCATCGCCGAAAAAATCTTTTTGTCCATTTCAAGCGAGGCCTTTTCAAGGCCTTCAAGCTTTTTCTTCGCCTTTTTGGCGAGCGCGTAGTAGGCGTCCGCGCTTTCCTGCAGGGATTTTGAAATGCCGATTTCAACCTTCATCGCAAATCAGGCCCCTCTGATTTCCGGCTTCCGCGCAGCCGGCGCTTCCCGCATCCCGTGCCCATGGCTAATCAAGCCCCTTGGCTTTCCTTATGATCCCGATAAGCGAGCCGGTCCTTGACTGCGTTTTGTAGAACGGGTCGGTGACGTAAAAAATTTCCTTGCTTTTAATGAAATCATGGATGCCGGAAATCTTTTCAAAGTATTTTTCGTTCAGGCCCTTGTGGAATGACTCGATGTCGCGGTAAATGAAGCGCGCAAGGAGGTTGAGGTTTCCCGAGCCCATTATTCCGGAAAGGAAGTAAAGGTTCGCGTCCTTTTTCGCTTCTGCAAGGAATTTTGCCAGGAGGCTTTCCCTTGTGAGGTCGGCCTGAAAGAACACGAGCACCTCAAGCTTGTAGCCGAATTTCCTGAAATCCACTTTCGGCCCGAAGCCCGAGACAAGGCCTTCCTTTGCAAGGAAATCCAGCGAAGATTTTATCGTGGCCTTGTGGTATTCCGTGTGCTTCTGGATTTGCCTTATGTTCGGGGAAACGCTGCCGGTTTTAAGCAGGGAATCAAGGATTTTGAGCCTTACTTCATCATCCATTTTCATTATAGAAGCCATGCCTATCAATAGCAATAGTGGACACTAAAGTTTATAATAAGTGCGCAAAAAATACATTCAAACCTCGGCAATATATAAAAAGTTTAACACCCGAATAGTAGTTGTAAGAAAATTCGGGGGGATCCAATCCTAAAAAGTGAATCAAAGCATATGATTTTGGGATGGGGTTAGGCTCACCAAGCTAACGTGGAAAAAATTCTGAACCCCATCCCAAAAACTCCTTTAAAAAAAACTGTTTTTTGCGCCGCAAAAAAACCGGTTCAGGCTTTTTCTGTTGTGGGCCCCGCCGCGGCTTCCGCCTTGGATTCCGCACTTTTCGCCGAAGCCTTTTTCTTGCCCCAGCCGGCCTTTGTTTCACAGCCGGGGTTGAGGCACATGTCAAACCTGTACCTCTGCCCTAAAACCCTTATCGTGGGAACGCCGCATTTTTCGCACAAAGCGTTAAGCGCGATGATTTCCCCTTTCTGCGGCAAAGGGAAAGTGTTCGTGCATTTGGGATAGTTGGTGCAGCCTGCAAACCTCTTGTTGTTGCGGCTCAAAATCATCCTCAGGTTTCCGCCCTCGCATTTATTGCACGGCCCGAGAATGGAATCCTGGCGCAGCGCGGCCCTCAGCTCCGAGCCGATCTTGTCCTTTTTTTCAAGCATCCTTTCAAGCACTTTCGAGAGAAGCGCCCTTGAATCGTTGACAACGTCTTTCCTGGATTTTTTGCCCGCGGAAATCTTGTCCATTTCCTTTTCAATGGCGGCGGTCATCCCGGGCTTCACCGCGTCAACCTCGTTTTTTTCAAGTGAATCAATCACCGCAAATGCTATCCTGGTCGGCTCAACGGATTTTGAGCCGGAAATGTATTTCCTGCTGAAAAGCTTCTGGATTATCGTGTGGCGCGTGCTTTTCGTGCCTATCCCCAAATCCTCCATGAGCTTTATGAGCATGGACTGGCTGAAGCGCGAAGGCGGCTGGGTTTCCTTTTCATTCATGTCAAGGCTTTCAAGCTTCACTTTTTCGCCTATTGAAAGCTTCGGCAGGAAAACCTCTGAAAGCACCGAGTAATGGTAAACCTCTTTCCAGCCCAATTTTATTATGCGCTGGCCGTTCGCGATGAAGGGCTCTTTCCCCAAAAGTATTTCAACGGCTTCATTCCCGGTTTCGGCGTCCCCTGAAAGGGTTGCGAGGAAACGCCTCACGACAAGCTCGTAAATTTTCCATTCCCTGTCCGAAAGCTTTGCCTTGGAGGCGGCAGTTACGGGGTGAACCGGCGGGTGGTCCCTGGATTCCTTCTTTCCTTTTGAAGGGTTAAGGGTTTTCTGCGCGAGGAGCGCGTCTGAATACTTGCTGAACTCCGGCACCTTGGAAATTTCCCCGAGAATTTCCCTTAAGTCAAGCGTTTTGGAGTAAACCGTGTTGTCGGTTCTCGGATAGGAAATTATGCCTTTCTGGTAAAGCGATTCAGCCAAATCCATTGCCTGCCCCGCGGAAAAACCTATGGCTGTCGCCTGCCTCAAAAATTCCGTTGTGTTGAAAGGAATCGGCCTTTTCAAAACCTTTTTCGAGCTCCTGACGCCCTTTACAATGCCGTGCTCCGCCTTGCGCAGGAACGCGGCTTCCGCCTCGCTTTTCTCCCAAAACCTTCCCTTCTTGTGCTGGGCGTCAAACTTTTTTGAGTCCTTGCTGAAAACAGCTTTAAGCTCCCAGTACTTTTTCTTTATGAAAGCGAGCCTTTCCTTTTCCCTGTCAACGATGAGGGCCAAGGTCGGGGTCTGGACGCGGCCGACGCTCAGATAATCCTTGCCGAGGCTGCCACTCACCAGCGAGACAAAACGCGTGAGCACGGCGCCCCAGATGAGGTCTATTTCACGCCTCGAATCGGCGGAATCCGCAAAATTGTAATCAACCTCTGAAAGCTTTGAAAACGCGTCTGAAATGTCTTTTTTCGTGATTGCGGAAAAATAGGCGCGCTTTATTTTCACCTTGGGGTTTGACTCCTTGATGAAATTAAGCGCCTCAACGCCGATGCTTTCGCCTTCGCGGTCGGCGTCCGTTGCGATGATGACCTCATCGGCTTCCTTCGCGACCTGCTTCAGCGCACTTATTATGGCTTTTTCCTTGCCCACATAATCTATTTCCGCGTTGACGAGCTTGCGCAAATCTGTGCCGACCCAGTAAGAATACTTTTTCGGGAATTCAACATCGGTGATGTGGCCCCGCAGGGGCAGCACCGCAAAGTCGGACCCTTCAGGCGATTTAAAACGGAAAACCTGCGCGCCCGCAACGATGGAAGCGCCCACGCTTTTCCCCGCAAGAAGGGAAGCGATGTTCTGCCCCGCAATGGCCTTCTCTGAAATCACCAGCTTCAAGCAAACAGCCCAAGGATTACTTCCGCCTCAAAAAAGATTTAAATGGCACAGTGGAAAACGGGCAACATGCTTGAAGCCGGAACGGCTTCCGGTTTTCTTTCTTTGGGGCAACTTACACCTTTCTTTCCAGCACTGTTTCTTTTCTTTTTGGCGCAGTTTTTTCTTTTCTTACAAGAAAAGAAAAAGGTGCAGGGGCAGAGTCAAAGTTTTTTCTGAAGGGAAAATGACGGGAGGGACTTTGATTTCTTGACTTCCGAAATGACCACGAGAGTTTTGATGTCGAGAATGCCGTCCAAATTGCCGAGGCGCTCAATGAATTTTTCCGCGGAATCCAAATCCGGAACGACGAGCTTCGCGAAAATGTTGTATTCCCCCAAAACCTGGTGCAGCTCAATCACGTAATCCATTTCCTTCAGCTTCTTGATGACGTCGCGGTTTTTTGATATTTCGGAGCGTATCTGCACAAAAATAGGGTTTTCATAGCCCAAGGCCTTGAGGTTCAGGTCGGCGCTTATGGAATTTATCAGGCCGCGCCTTTTCAGCCTTTCAATGCGTTTTTTAATCGCGACATCGGTCAGCTTGACTTCCTTGGCAATGTCACTGTAAGATGCCCTGCCATCCTCCAAAAGCATCTGGATGATGCGGTGGTCCACGCTGTCAAAGTTTTCCAGAAAAAGCCCCCCAAATCAAAAAAAAATATTAAGTATTCAAACACAAAAGCATTAAAAAGTTAAGTTTTCAAAGAAAGTTTTTCCCTGACCGAACAACGGTTAAGAATTTTTTCAGCCCAATAAATGCATGGAATCAAAGCCCATTAAGGAGGCGCTGCAGAAAATAATCCTTGAATGCCAGGAAAGCGGCGCAACGAAGTGGCAGGCGCTGAAAATGCTCAAAGAGCTTGAAAGCTTTCAGGGCGGCGAGGCGCAACTCAGGAAAAAGGCGGCTGAAATCCTTGAAAAGCTGAACCCTGAAGCCGCTAAAACTTTCCGTTCATTTGAAAGGCTCAGGGTTTTCACTTCACGCGAAAAGCGCGAGGCGTTCGACAGGGGCAACATAATCAAGTCCCTCCTGAAGGAAACCGGGGTAAGCAGGGCGGTCGCGGAAAAAATCGGCTCGGAGGTCGAGGACAAAATCAAGGATTTGAAAATAGAGTATTTGAACACGCAGCTTATAAGGGAAATGGTGGACGTGAAGCTGCTTGAATACGGCCATGAGCACGTGCACAGGGAATACGCGCGGCTCGGCATGCCGGTTTTTGAGGTCGCGAAAAGGCTTTCCGAAAGCGCGGTTTTTGAAAATCCCGAAATACTCAGGGAATACAACTGGCTTGAAGCCATACCTGAAAAGGCCCGCGAACTGCACTTCGATTCATTCATCCACGTGTTCGCGCCGGAGGATTTTTCCACGAAAATTTTTTCCTTTTCAATGTTCCTTGAGGGAAGCGTTGAAGACGCCGCAATCCAGGCGGCCTCTATGGACAGGCACTGCACGCACCCGGCGACGCTGAAAGCGTTCAATTATTCGCTCGCGCTGTCATGCAGCGCCACGGGAAAAAAAATTGCCGCGGAAACAGGAAGGGCTTTGAAGGTTTTATCACTCACGGGGAAAAAAAGGAGCGCGGAAATTGCGCTGTTCAGCGATTTCGAATGGGGAGGCTTTTCGCACAGGAAAAAGGACGCGCTGCGCTTCGCAAACGCGCTGCTCCGCTCCGGCGAAAACCCAGCCGCGGAATTCGCGGTTTCTGTGGACAGTAGGTACAAGCTGAAGCTGCTTGAAAAGGGAATCTTTTCCCGCGGAGTGAAGGCGCTCAATAATTCCTTGGCTGAAACAACGCTTTACCCTTTCGGCGTAATCACGGGAAGCTTCAAAGGCCTGCTTCAGCTGACCGCCTTAAACCTCGCAAAAATCGCGGAAAGCGCGGGGAACGATGAAAAATCTTTCCTTGAAAAAGCCGGGGAAACAGCGGACGCCGTAATTGAGCTGGAGGAAAGCAAGAAGAAGGCGCTGCGGAAAAGGCCTTACTTCGGGGAATGGATGCTTGAGAAAACGTGCGGCGGCCTGGCGCTTTCAGGGCTTTACGCGGCATGCGCGCTTGTGGACCCGAAAGCGCCGGAAAAAATTGCGGAAGCCCTGATTTCAGCGCTGCAGAAGAAGGGCTTTGTGGTGCTTGAAACCCCCGCGGAAATATCGCAAAAGGCTTTCGGCGTTTCGGAGGAAATGGATAAAACGCAGGAAATGCTCCTCCGCATGGGTCCGAAACAGAAAAAATCTTTCGGGTTCGCCTACGCCGCGGGAAACCTGAAGGAAGCGGAAAGGCTTTTGGGGGAAGTGCCGTGCGTTGAAATAATTCCCCGGTCAAATCAGGGCTGAGCTGCCACAAACCGCGGAAAAAATGCCTCAGCCCGGATGATAAGTGGCGACAAGGCTGAACCTTTTCATGTAAACCCTTGTCTTCAGCACTTCAAGGAATGGCGCAAGCACGAGCACAGCTATTATGAGCGAAAAATAATTTCCCGCGAGAATGAAAAAGTCGACCGCGAACTCGAAAAGCTGCAGCACGAAAACGGCAATTATCCCGAACAGCAGGACGCCGATGAAGAAGGCGAAGTTTTTTGCGATGAAGTCAAAGTTTGAGGCGACGGAGCTTGAAAGGCTTTCCTCGTCAACAACAATGGTTTGCGGGAGGAAAATGAACGCGGAAGCCGCAATGAAAAGCCCCAAGTTTATTATTGCCGCGTCAACGCCCTGCGAAATCAGCAGCGTGGAAGCAGACACCGCAATGAGCGTGAAGGCCGCGAGAAAATAAAAATATTTGAACGCGAACTTGTGGATTTTTTCCCTAAGGTAATAATTCACCTTCACCTTGCTCAAATCCTTCCTCACCGCGAACACCAAAAGGCAAACAAAAACCGAGTAAAAGAAAAGGAACGCGAGCACAAGGAGGAACAAAACCAGCATTTCCGCGGGCGGGGCGCGCGCAAAGCCGTAATCAAGGAGGATGCTTCCGGAGGAAATGAAAGAGTTTGAAAGCCAAGTGAAGGGCAGCACGAAAATGAATAGCAGCGCGAATGAGAGCACTGTTGAAAGGTTCTGCAGATAGCTCTTCACAGAGCCTGAAATTTCAAGGAAACCCATCAAAAACCCCCAAATAAGGAAGCACTGAAAGATATTAAAAATCAATTACCCTGAAAAGCCCCTGACTTTAAGAAGTTGGGCGCCAAACCTTTCAGGCGCGGGCACGGCCTTGCGGACTGAAACACTGCCTGTTTCAACTGAACCGGGAACGCCGCGGTTCAGGATTTTGCCTTCAAGGTAAGATGGAAAGGCGCCGGTGATTAAAACCTCGGCAAAGCCGCCGCGCAGATCCTCGTTTACCACCACGGGCTTGTAATTGGAGGTTCTGCCCACAAACCCGCCTTTCACGCCGGCCTCTGAAACGAAAATTTTTTCTTTTTTGCCGAGCATTGCCCTGTTCTGCCGGAAGGAAATCGCCCTGCAGATGTTGGTCAGGCTGCGGCTGCGCATTTTTTTCACTCGGCCGTGCAACTGCCCCCGCATTCCCGCGGCGATTGTGCCCGGCCTCGCGCCAAACCTTGAAATGTTCACAATGTCGGGCTTTGACTCCTTCACAATCTTCACGGTTTCAAGGAATTCTTCCTCCGTTTCGGCGGGGAAGCCCGCAATTATGTCCGTGGCGATTGAAATGCCGGGAACGTCGCGCCTCAAGCTTTCAACAAGCCCTGAATACTGCGAGGAAGTGTAGCCGCGGCGCATCAGTTTCAGTATCCTGTCGGAGCCGGATTGCAGGGGCACGTGCAGGAATTTGTATACGCGTTCATCTGAAAACAGCGGCACCAATGAATCATAAATGCGCTTCAGATGGTGCGGGTTCATCATGCCTATGCGTAACCTGAAATCGCCCTCCGCTTCCAGAAAGCGTTCCACAAGCTCCGGCAAAGAGCTTTTGATGTCCAGGCCATAGGCGCCCGTGTCCTGGCCCGTGAGCCAGAACTCTTTCGTGTGCGGAAGCGATGCCTCAAACCTTTTCCTCAGCGCATCAATTGGAAAGCTTGAAATGTTTCCGCGCGCGAGCTTTGTGCCGCAGAAGGTGCAGTAATTCGTGCAGCCGCGCGCCACCGGCATTATTGAAATGAAAGGGTTGCTCCTCAGCTGCTCAATGCCGGGAGAGAAAGGTTCAGGCGTTATTCCCAAAACCTGCGAAAGCTTTTCCAAATCAGGGCCCATCGCAATGATGTTTCCGGAAACCGATTCAATGAGTTCGGGGCTTACTTTCGGCAGGCAGCCGAAAACTATGAGCTGCGAATTTTTCTTTTCCGCAATCGCGTTCAGCTTCCTTATGCGGTTCAGCATCCTGAATTCGGTCTGCTCCTTCACCGCGCACGTGTTTATGACCATGAAGTCTGCTTCCTCCGCGCTGGAAAATTCAAAGCCATTCGCGGAAGCATAGCCCCTTACCATTTCCGTTTCAGCGAGGTTCATTGAGCAGCCGTACCCCTCAACGTGGATTTTTTGCGGGGCACTGTGCCCGTTTTCCGGCGTGAAGAGCCCACGTTTAAAAGTGGGGGCTTCCGTTGGGTTGGTGATTGGCTGCGGCGGAAAAGCTTCAATGTGGATTTTCATTTCAACACAGCCATTATTTTTTCTCGGCGGCGTGTTTCGGCTTTGAAGGGGCTTCCTCGAAGTTTTCAATCAGCACGCGGGCGCCCCAGCCGCCGATTCCGGCGAGCGCAAAGTAGATGAACGAGGATTTCACGAAAATGTCGAAGTAATCGATGTTGAAAACGGAAATGTCAACGCCGTTAAGGAAAGCCTGGTTGCCGTAAAAGTAATACACTGCCACAACGAAAGCGGCGTAAGAGGCTGCCGCGAAAAGCAGCGGGAAAATGTAGATGAAAGTATCCCCAAAGCCGAGCTCTTCCCTCATCCACGGGATGAGGAAGTAAATGAAGTAGAAGCCCGGAATCGGCAGAAGGAAAAGCGTGTAGTCAAGCCTGCTCAAATCCCATGTGAAGGCCCAGTCCTGCAGGGGCAGGAGAAGGCCGAGAAAGTATAAAAGCCCGTAAACCACGAGGAAAAGGAACAAAACCTTCAAGTTTTTGGAGCCCATTAAAACCTAGTAAAATCTGCCGCAATCGGTTTAAAACTATTATGATTTCATTTCTTTTCATGGCGGCAATGGCTGAATTGCCTTGGATTGAAAAGTACAGGCCTGAAAGGCTTTCCGGCGTTGTCGGGCAGAAAGACATCACCTCAAGGCTTCAGGCGTACGTGAAAAACGGCTCAATGCCGAATCTCTTATTTTCGGGGCAGGCAGGAATAGGGAAAACGAGCGCTTCCGTTGCTTTGGCGAAAGAATTTTTCGGGGAAAGCTTTAACCAGAATTTTTTAGAGTTGAATGCGTCGGACGACCGCGGGATAGGCGTTGTGCGGGAAACAATCAAAAACTTCGCGCGCACGCTCGCGTTTGATTCCGGCTTTAAAATCATTTTCCTTGATGAAAGCGACGCGCTTACAATGGACGCGCAGCAGGCCTTGAGGAGGACGATGGAAAAGTACGCGCGCACGTGCAGGTTCATCCTTTCATGCAATTTTTCGAGCAAAATCATCGAGCCCGTACAGTCGAGGTGCGTGGTGTTCAGGTTCAAGCCGCTCACTTCAAAAGATGTGGAGGAAAAAATATCTGACGTATGCAAAAAAGAAAAAATCGAGATAGAAAAAGGCGCGATGGAAGCCATTGTATACGTGTGCGAGGGCGACATGAGGAAAGCAATCAATGTTTTGCAGGCCTCGGCTTCCGTGGGGAAAAAAATAACCGAAAAAATGATTTATGAGGTGAGCTCGCGCGCGAGGCCGGAGGAAGTGAAACTGATGGTGAAAACGGCTTTGGCGGGAAAATTCTTGGAGGCGCGGAATCTGCTTGATAAATTGATGTACGAGTACGGCATGTCCGGCGAGGACGTGATAATGCAGCTGCACCGCGAAATGATTAACATGGACGAGAAAGAGCTTTCAGGGAAAATAAAGATTGAGCTTATAGACACAATCGGCGAATATAATTTCCGGATTGTTGAGGGGGCGAACGAGCGCATTCAATTGGAGGCGCTGCTCGCGCAGTTCCTGAAGTACGCGAAGTGAGCAAAATCAACCCTCAAAATATGGAAACTGTTGAAAGGCGCTTCAAGCGCTGAAAAAATTGTTAGTGCAATGAAGGCCTCAATGCGGGGGTCACCCGTTTCCGATAATACTGTAAGTCCTATATTCCGTAGAACTATCTGCGCCGGAGACAAAGGTCCCTATAACGTCAACATTGTTCCCCTGCATTTCAGCTAAATCGAAGGTGCATTCCTCCCTCCACACATCACCAGTGGCAAACTCACAACTTGACTCCACGGGCTCGCCCGTTTCACAAACATTATTGCCGCAAACGGTTCAACTGCCAGAACCACCCGGCGTTCCTTGCTGTTCTGAGGCTATGCAGTTCGGCGCAACGTCGGTTGCCCCTGGCGCGGGCACGCAGTAGAAAAACTTGGTGTTCACTGTAACATTGAAAGCGGTGCAATTGACCGGACCGCCGGAAGCGGCTGAAACCGAGGCCTTGTGGTTGCACAACGCCGTGGCTTCAGCGCTTGTTGTCTCGTATTGCTGGACGTTTGCGAGGCCGGTCAGGAGCAGTATCGCAACAACGACAATAATCAGGCCCGCGCCGAGTATCAGCAAATACTCCAAGGCACTCTGGCCATCGTGGTTTTCAGGCATTTATAACCGCTAATAAGAGCATTAAAGTAATATAAAAACCTGTTGCGGTGTTTCAGGCGCGGGAGAAGAATGCATTGTCAGGAGAAATCTTTGAGCCTTTTCTGGTGGAAAAGGTCGTCTAAAAGTTTGCTTGTTTTCACCCAATGGTTTAGCGGTATTGTCAGCTTGGTTTTCAGGTAATCAAGCGCCAAGGTTAAATCATTAAACTTTAAAGGGTTTTTCGAAAGTGCATCCCTTGCTGTGTTGCGGCATTTCCAAACGCCCAAACTCGGTGTGCCTGCGTCGCCGATTTCCCTGAATACAAGAGCCGCGGCCTGCTTCTTTCTTTTCAGCAAATGCTCCGCAATAGCAATCCTCACTGCATAATAGCCTCCGGCAGTGTTCTCAGCGTAGCTTGTCCTGCCCCCATAAAACTCGTGGTCTGACATGAAAGTCTGTTCTTTTGAATCAATGTTCCATGAAGCCCCTGGCTTGTATACTTCCATCAGCTCATAACTCCAAGCCGTTGGAATGAGAATTATATAATAATAATTTTCCAAATATGAGGAATGGTAAAGTTCAACTTCATTGATTTGGGGGTAAAACTTTATTTTTTCATCAATGAAGTATTCGGACAAATTGCTGTCAATTGCGGTCAAACTCCATCTCGTGGGCACAAACCTCCGGTTTTTTTTCACTCCGAGCATGCCCGCGCTCAAAATCTTGTGCAATTGGTTCACGCCGACATCGCTTTTGTAAAGCTCGACCATCGCTTCAAGGCTTTTCGCGTCAGTGTCGGAAACAAACTTGTCTATTTTTGGATTGACCGATGGATTTTCAGTCATTGAAAATTTTTTCAATCCTGCCTGCGGCCCCATGGGCGCGTGGAAATCCGAAAATGACAAGCCGCGGGAAGTAGGCGCGCCGTCAAGCCTCATTTCAATGCCTACAGGCTTTTTCGCCATA
>DASRUO010000007.1:0-3594 GCA_035655375.1 archaeon
GACCCCGAGCGGAGGCTTCCTGACATAACAATTGCAAAGCAGAAGCTCGGTTGGCAGCCGAAGATAGCCCTTGACGAGGGACTGCTCAAAACAACCGAATTTTTCAGGAACGCCTGAACGCCCCGTGGATTTCCGCGGCGAGGCACTTTTTTTTCCGCTCCCGCCAGAAGGCCGCCATTCAAAAGTATTTTATGCGGATGGCTTTAATTACTGCATATGCTGGCAGCCGTCGTCATTCCGACCTATAATGAAAAAAACAATATACAAAAACTCATCCCTGCGATAAAATCGCAGAAAGTGGGCGGCGTGGACTTCCTGCTCATAGTTGTCGACGACAATTCCCCGGACGGCACCGCGGAGGAAGCGAAAAAATTTCCCGGCGTGGCCGTGATATCGAGGCCGGCAAAGCTCGGCCTCGGGTCAGCGTATATAACCGGTTTCGCCGAGGCGATGAGGCTGGGCGCCGAGGTAATATTTTCCATGGACGCGGACCTTTCGCACGATTTTTCCTATTCAAAGGATTTCATCAAGGAAATCCGGGGCGGCGCCGATGTCGTGATAGGCTCAAGGTACGTTCCCGGGGGCGGCACGAACTGGCCGCTTTCAAGGAAAGTAATCAGCTTTGGCGCGAACATCCTCTCAAAAACCATCCTCGGCGTTCCTGTGAATGACCTCACTTCTGGATACAGGTGCTACCGCGCAGGGCTCCTGAAGAAAGTCCTCGGCAGGGAATTCAAGTCAACAAGCTATTCCTTCCTCGAAGAGCTGGTCTATTACTGCCACAAGGAGGGCGCAAAAATCCACGAAGTCCCGATTTTTTTCAAGGACAGGGTCTTTGGAAAATCCAAGCTCAGGAAAATGGAAATGCTGAAGTTCCCTTTCACGCTGCTCCGGCTGAGGTTCTTTTCATGAATCCTTCGTTTTCCTCGCCTTGAGGTACACGACCATCCCTATCGGCAAAAAATCGAGGGCCTTGTCCAGGGCGAACAGCGCCTCCCCGAGCCTTCTGGAAAGGACGCTCGCTTCGAGCGAAAAAATGTACAGGGTTTTCAGGCCCTCGATGGCGAACCCGGCATTGTTCACGGGTTTTTTTATCGAGGATGCCGTGAACCTGCTGATGTGCTGTTCGCCCAGGCTGTAATTTTTTTCTGCCATTGTCCTGTCAAAAACCATCTCGGCAAGGGGCCAGAGGGAAAGATAGTTCGGGGTGGTGAGTATCAGGGCGCCGCCGTGTTTCAGGATGCGGTTGATTTCTTTCAGGTCTCTCTCCGGGTTTTCAACATGCTCTATCAAATGCGAAACCACGGCGACATCGAACGAGCCGCTTTTTACAGGTATCGCGCTTATCGACGCGGAGATGAACCCGAGATTCCCGATATTTTCCTCCCTGGCCTTCCTGGCCGCGAAGCTTATCGCACGCTCGGAGACGTCAACCCCGGTTATTTCGGCTTCGGGGTATTTTTTTGCCAACGCCCTCGAAAAAGTCCCGGAGCCACATCCGACGTCGATTATTTTCTCTTTCCCTTCCAGCCCCATGAAATCAACCAAGTAATCCTCGCGTGTTTCATAAAAAAACACCTGCGATTTGTGCCCCGAGCTATGGGCCCTTTCATAATAGTCCCCCGTCACACCCATATAGCTTTTCATTGCATCACGCTTTTTGGTAAACACGGAAATCCTTATATTCAAACGCCACCGGATAATTCAGGTCGATATTGAATTCATTTTTCTCCGCCACAATATAATCGACATCGATGCCTGCAACCAAGCCGGTTTTTTTGCCCAAAAAGATGTCCTCCCATATCCGCCTCTTTTCCTGCATTTCATAAAAGGCGTCATTGTGGTAATACATGAAGTCATAGGAAATTATTGAATGCGCCGCAGTGATGTCGAAAGGGATTTTGTCCGAGTATTCGGCGATTTTTCCGCCCCATTTCGTCAGGAACAGCACTTTTTTCTGCGCCTTGTCAAAATCATGGAACACCGCCGAAAATTCCATCGCTTCCGCCGAAATCTTCGACCCGGCCCTGTATTGCGTCAATATCGATGAAGCGGAAAAGAAAACCACGCCGATTATGAGCACCCCGATTATCAAGGCGGCCTCGCTTTTCCTGCCCATAAGATTCAATTCTTTTCCCGACAAAACCGCGCCCGTGAAAAAAACCAGCGAGAGTATTATCATCTCTATAACCTTGTGGGAAAGCATGAAATGCATCAGCTCAAAAGCGCCCATTGCAACCAGCGAGACTATCAAAAGCGCAACGATGATTTTATGCCCCTGCCCGACTGCCATTTTTTTCCGCGCCAGGACCAGCCACGCGACCGCGGCCACTGTCATCAATGTGAGCCCGGTTCCCACCCAAAACGGGAGCATTGTGAGCAATTTCACCAGTCCGAGGGATTCGCTCCTGCCGACTCCGGATCCGAAAAAATTTGCGGCAATCGGCAGGTAGGTCAGGGCAATCCCGGGAATCACAACAACCAGGGTTGAAAAAAGTTTTGCCATCTCGCCAACCCAACGGAAGCCAGCGCCTTCAGGCGCGGGTCCTTCGCTGAAAACATTTTTCCCGCCGGCCAGATAGAAAGCCGCCAAAAAGAGGAGCGTGTTCAGCCCTGATATGGGGTGTGCGAGGAATATTGCGGGAAAAACCACGTACTTCAGCCGGCTCCCCCTGAGGAACAGGTAAATGAAGCCCAGCATCAGCGCCGAACCGAGGTACCACCCGAGTTCACCGACGTAAATGTTTTCAAAAATGTATTTGCCCGCAAAAAGCAGCGCCGCGGAAATTATCCCCGCCTTTTTGTCCCTGAACAGGGCTGCGGCAATGAGGTAAACGAAAAAAATCTGCAGCATGCCGGCAATCAGGGCGACTGAGTAGGGCGCGAGGTAATCAGGAATGGCCGGGACAACAGAGTGGAATGCCTTTGCCGTGACAGGAAGGCCGATGGGATAGGGCATGTTTATTTTTCCATATTGCGCATAATCCAGCTCGATTTTCTCCTGCATCACACGCATTGCGGTGGTTGAAACCGCATCATTGCTCGCGGGAAAAACCGGCGTTATGAGGGCAACCGGGTAAATAAGCAGCGCGAACAAAAACAACGCCAGCAGGAAGATTTTTCCGTCAGCAGCCTCTGATTTATAATCCCTTGAGAGCCAAAGGGAAATGATTGCCGCCGCAAGGAGGATAAGCGGCATGTCCAGCCGGAAGAAACCCACGATGTTGGACAAAATTATCGTGGCTGAAATCACCAGCGCCGCCACGACAGCGCATTTTTCCGCAGAGAACCCGGAAAAACAATTTTTTAGGCCTGAAAGCATGGATTTTCCCTTCCCACAAAAATCACATCCAAATAATTTTATTAATGTGCCCTTTTTGCCAGCCTGATTTTTGGTACGATGCCGATGGGAGCTGGGCATGCCTTATTGCTTTAAACCCTTGCCACTGAACGGTATTTGATGAAAATACTCGTCACCGGCGCCGCCGGCTTCATCGGCGGAAACCTTTGCGCGCGTCTCACCGAAAGCAAAATCCCGTTCATCGGGCTCGACAATCTCACGGAAAATTATGGCATTTCCATCAAAAAGAAAAA
>DASRUO010000008.1:0-10619 GCA_035655375.1 archaeon
ATCTCTTTTTCCGCCGCCCTGGCGTGAAGGTTTCTTATATCTAAAGCCGCTTTTTCCATGAAGCAAACCTCTAATGGTTAATTAAGGTTTATAAGGGTTAAACAAATTTTTTGGACCTGCCCGCTGCCATTGCATTGGCTGTGACGGGGTTCGCCATCATTTCGTAGGGCGCGTCAAATTCCTTGCAGATTACGCACATCTTGTCAAACCCTTTCTCGGAGTCCATCATCATGTCCGCCATCTTCCTTATCTTTTCAAGGTCCGCATCGCCGAATTTGTAGCTTCCGCCCCTTTTATCCTTGAGGTACTGGCATACCGCGGCTTCCGTAATCCCGAGCTTTTTTGAAACAATCTTCCTCTGGATATGCTTTTCATCCACCAGATACCTTGCAATTTCCCTTCTCACAGCGGGCATCACATGCCAGCTGATTATTTCACACGGAAACACCAAACTCATTGAACCACCCCAAAAAACTCAATATATTAACAATCGTTAAGACTCTTTTTAAGGTTTTTGGTTTAACATTGTGAATTTTACTGCATTTGCCTATTTTTTCCATGAAAAGCGTTTAACCATCCTATTCGGCGCTTTTGCACATTTGCTTTAATAGCCTTTTGCATTTTTATTCAAAAGAATGAGCAAAATAAAGGAACTTAAAAAATCCAAGCCTGAAACCGAGGGCTCAGGCATTATTTACACCGCGCTCGCGGTTCTGGTTGGGCTGCTTGTTTTGGCGGTCATTTATTTCTCCTTTTTCGTGCCAAAGCCCGCCATTGACTTCGGCTTGCTGGAAGGCAACGCGCACTTCAAGGGCAATCCCGACGCAAAAGTCCGAATTGTTGAATTCTCGGATTTCCAGTGCCCCGCATGCGGCGCCGCTTTCCCGAACATTGAAAGGATTTTTTCCGAATACTCCGGCAGGATAAAATTCACTTACAGGCATTTCCCCTTAAGCACCATACATCCATTCGCCCAGAAAGCGGCTGAAGCCTCGGAATGTTCGGCCGAGCAGGGAAAATTCTGGGAAATGTACGAAAAACTTTTCCAGAACCAGCAAAGCCTGGCAATTGATGACCTGAAATCCTACGCCGTTTCCTTGGGGCTTGACTCCGCGCAATTCAGCCAGTGCCTCGATTCAGGCAAATACGCCTCAAAAGTCGCCTCGGACTTTTCCTACGGCGTCTCAATAGGCGTGAATTCAACGCCGACTTTTTACATCAACGGCGAAAAGTATTCAAATCTTTCCTACGGGCAGTTCAAATCAGTCATTGATTCAAAACTCGCCTGAATTTCTTGCGATTTGCCACTGTTAATTTTCCCTAACCAAAACAATGGATATTAAATACTTTTTCCAGAAGAAAAATATAATTCATTTAAACCCGGAGGTTTTATTTTGGCAGAAACAGATTCAAGTGCGGCAATTTACCTGCCCGCAAGCATTCTCATTTCCGCAGTGATTCTTTCAGGCGCACTTTTTTACGCGAGCTCGAACATTAGTTCGGGGCTTTCAGACCTTTCAGGCGCGCTCCAGAATTCGGCCGTTGCCCTTCCATCAGGCGATAACGGCTCAGGCAATCAGGGCAGTGGCTCAGGCAACACGGTTCCTGACACCACTCAAGGAACAACCTCAATTGATTTAAGCGGCCTTCCAGACAACGACCCGATTGAAGGCGACAGCGGCGCCCCGGTCACAATAGTTGAATTTTCAGATTTCCAGTGCCCGTTCTGCGGCAGCTTTTACAGGGGCACTTTACCCGCAATAAGGAGCCAGTATGTGGACACGGGCAAGGCGAAATTCATTTACAGGGATTTCCCTTTGAGTTCCATACACCCTGAAGCGCAGAAAGCGGCCGAGGCGGCAGAGTGCGCCTTCGGCCAGGGAAAATTCTGGGAAATGCACGACAAAATCTTTGAAAACCAGCAGTCGATTAGCCTCGCTTCATACAAGCAGTGGGCCAAGGATTTGGGCTTGGACTCGGCAGAATTCGACCAGTGCCTTGATTCAGGCGCAAAGGCTTCGGAAGTGCAGGCGGATTTTTCAGCCGGCAACACTGTAGGCGTTTCAGGGACGCCGAGCTTCGTGATATTCACGGACGCTTCAGCCTCAAAGCTTGACGCGCTGAAAACTTTGGCGGCGCAGAACCCGAATGCGATTTCCGCGGTCTTCGAGGACACGGGCAGCGGCAAAATCGGCGTACTGGTAGTTGGCGCGCAGCCAATCAGCATATTCCAGGGCGTAATCAACGCGGAGCTCGCTTAAGTGAAAAGGCGGGTTCCTTTCTTTTTTAATTTTTTTATTTTTCACTGCCAACATTTCCGCATTCCACCGCCCCGGATTTTCCAGTGCTGTTTTTCCGGTTTATTTCCGTCTTTCGCCGTTGTGTTGAAGGCGTTGCAGGAGCTTTTGGGGAAACCTTTTTATTTCCAGCGAAACGGAATTGTAGTGTAATCATTGTATTTTCAGGTGCGGTTGCATGGCGGCGGAAAAAAGCACGGTCTTGATTTATTCCACGCCAACCTGCGTTTACTGCAAAATGGCGAAAAAGTTTTTCGCCGAAAACGGCGTTGAATACAAAGAATTCAACGTCGCCGACGATTATGAAAAAGCCGTTGAAATGATCAAAAAATCCGGCCAGCAGGGCGTTCCAGTAATAGACATCGGCGGCAAAATAATCGTGGGCTTCGACAAGAACGCTATAAAAGAAGCACTGGGCTTAAACTAAGAAGGCATTTCAAATGGAAGAATACGATTTCATAATAATAGGCGCGGGCTCCGCAGGCCTTCCCGCGGCGGTTTACGCGGCGCGCTTCCGCCTCAAAACGCTTGTAATCGGCGAGGTTGTAGGCGGCACAATCATTAATACGCACATTGTTGAAAACTGGCCCGGCGTTGTTTCAGCCACTGGCTGGGACTTGATGGAAACGCTGAAAAAACACGTTGATGCGAACAATGTTCCGGTTCTTGATGAAAAAGTGCTGAGCGTCGAGCGCAAGGGGCCGCTTAATTTCATTGTGAAAACTTCCGATAAAAGCTTCAAGGCGAAAACAGTGTTGTTCGCCACCGGCACCGAGAGGAAAAAGCTCAACGTTCCGGGAGAAAAAGAGTTCGAGAACAAGGGCGTCAGCTACTGCGCTGTATGCGACGGCGCCCTGTTCAAAAATAAGGAGGTTGCTGTTATTGGCGGCAGCGACAGCGCCGCGAAGGAAGCGCTGTTCCTCGCGGAGCACGCAAGCAAGGTTTACATCATCCACAGGGGCGACAAAATCAGGCCGGAACCCATCAACGGCGAGCGCGTGAAAAACAACAAAAAAATTGAATTGATGCTTAAAAAAAACGTCAAGGAAATTTTCGGCGATAAAATGGTCAAGGGCGTGAAATTCGTGGAGGGTGGCGAGCTGAAAGTTGAAGGGGTTTTCGTTGAGATAGGCGCAAACCCCAACTCCGGGCTTGCGGCAAAGCTCGGTGTAAAGCTCAATGAAAAAAATGAAATAATAATTGACCATGAAAGCAAAACCAACATTGAAGGCATTTTTGCCGCGGGCGATGTCGCGGACAGGCATTTCAAGCAGGCGATCACCGGTGCCGCTGAAGGCGTCATAGCGGCGTTTTCGGCTTACGAGTGCATCAACAAAAACTGTGCAATGGAACAGCAGTGATTCGCTTTGGGAAACATCCGTGAGGAGGCATTGGAGCTCCACGCAAAGCTCAGGGGCAAGCTTCAGATTACCTCAAAAATTCCAATCACTTCAATGAAGGACTTGAGCTTAGCGTACACTCCAGGCGTCGCGGAGCCGTGCATTGAAATTTTAAGGCATCCAGAAAAGGTTTTCGATTACACGATGAAGGGCAACACAGTCGCGATAATAACCGACGGTTCCGCTGTTCTGGGCTTGGGCGACATAGGGCCTGAAGCCTCCTTGCCCGTAATGGAAGGCAAAGCCTTGCTGCTGAAAGAGTTTGCGGGCATTGACTCCTTTCCGCTGGCTTTGAAAACCAAGAACGTTGATGAACTTGTTTCAATAATCAGGGCCGTTTCGCCGGTGTTCGGCGCAATAAATTTGGAGGATATTTCCGCGCCGCGCTGCTTCGAGGTTGAGGAAAAACTGCAGGATTTGGGCATTCCAGTCATGCACGACGACCAGCACGGCACAGCAATAGTTGTTTTGGCAGCGCTGATGAACGCGCTTAAAGCGGTAGGGAAAGACCTTGAAGAGGCAAAGGTTGTTGTAAGCGGCTCCGGCGCAGCCGGAATAGCGGTTGGAAGGCTCCTCACCTGCCTGGGTTATGACCGCAAAATATGCACTTCCGTAAAGGAAATATTCCTTGTGGACAGCAGCGGCATCATCTACAATGGCAGGAAAGAGGGCATGAACAAGTACAAGGATGAAATCGCCTCCATCACGAATAAGGAAAAGAGGAAGGGCTCGCTCAAGGACGCGTTGGAAGGTGCGGACGTTTTCATCGGCGTCAGCCGCGGAAACCTCGCTTCAAGGGAAATGATTTCCTCAATGGCTGAAAACGCAATCGTTTTTCCCATGGCAAATCCGACGCCCGAAATACCGCCCAACGACGCCTTGGCCGCGGGCGCCGCCATTGTCGGCACAGGCAGGAGCGATTTCCCGAACCAGATAAACAACGTACTCGCGTTTCCCGGAATTTTCAGGGGCGCGCTTGCAGCGAAGGCCGTAATGATTACCCCGGCAATGAGGGTGGCGGCCGCGCGGACCCTCGCCTCATGCATTTCAAATCCTTCGCGGGAAAAAATCCTTCCCAACGCATTGGACAAAACGGTTGTGCCTAAAATTGCCGAGGCCGTGAAAAGGACAGCGATTGATGAAGGCGTTGTAAGGGGTTGAACTGAACAGGGAGTGGTGGGGCCGGTGCCGGATTTCAGGCCGGAATCCGCTGTCTGGCAGTTATAGCAAACCAATAAAATATTTAGGCGATATTTTCAGGTTTGCTATCTAGTAAACCACGCCAAAACACCTAAAAACTTTCGTGGTTTACTATAATTCAATACTTTGGTGTGTTTTCATGGCAAAAGCTGAACAACTGAATTCCATCGCGATAATCGGCGCGTCAAAAAACCATGAAAAGTTCGGCAACAAGTGCGTGCGCGCGTACAAAAAGCTTGGCTGGAAAATTTTTCCGGTAAACCCTAAGGAAAAAGAAATTGAAGGCCTTCATTGCTTTCCCTCAATCCTCGCGCTTCCGGAAAAGCCTTCGCTTGTATCAGTTTACCTTCCCCCTGCCGTAACAATTTCCATAATTCCAGAATTGAAAAAATCCGGCGTGAAGGAAGCCATCCTGAACCCCGGCGCGGAATCAAAAGAGCTTATTGAAGCGCTGAAAGCTGCAGGCATCAATGCTGTTCTTGTGTGCAGCATCCGCTTGCAGGGCCTCAAACCGGAAGATTTTCCCTAAAGGGCTTTTCCGCATTCAAACAAGCAGTTTTATCCCGTAAACCATTATGAGGCTCGCAGCAAACCCCAAAAGGAAATACGCGAGCCTGCCCTCCTTTTTTTCCGGCAGCATGTCCCTCACCACAATGTAGAAGAGCGCCCCGACAACCGCTGAAAAAACCGCGTAGTAAAGCGCCCTGTCAGGATTGAGGAAAGCCGCGAAAAAAACCCCGAGCAGCGGCGAAACGGAAAGCACAATGTTGAGCGCCGTGCTTTTGTTGAAATATTCGTCGATGTGGCTCAGTGAAATCGAGGACGCAAGGGTGTGCAGCAGCAAGGGAATGAACACCGCGAACCCCAAAAGCGCGCTTATCCCCTGCTGGAAAGCGAACACAAGCGCCATTCCCACAACGAAATGGTCCACAAAAAAGCCCACGGCATGCACTTCAGCCAAATCCTTCATGAGCTCCTTCCTGTTCTTCACGTGCTGGTAAATGTACTTTTCGCTCACATGGAAAAACACGAAGCCCCCGAGCATTAACGCGAAAATGGTTTCCCCGAGCACTTCCCTTCCCTTAAAGAATTCCGGCAGGAAGAACACAAACAAAAGCGTTATGAACAGCCCCGCGGAAAAGCCTATTATCTCGTCATGGAATTTCTCCACTTTTTCCGACAGCTCCCCGGAAAAATAGTGGATTATGCTCATTGCCGCCGCGAGGATGAACGGAACCCAGTCCATGCAATTCTATAAGCTTAAGCCCCTTTAAAGGCTTTTTGCCGGAGGCCGCCGTTCCCGGGCTTTTTGCGTGGGCAGGCAGTTTTTTTGTTCCCGGGCTAAACAAGCCATTCTAAAATTTTTCCGCCGCATTTCATTGCATGCCTGAAGCCTTTTACCCCGGCCCTGAAGATGAAGGCGTTTCAGCCGCGGTGCTGAAAGCCGTTTCAGGCATCGAGTTCAAAACTTTCAGCTTAGGCATTTCATCCAAAAACAGTGAAATTAAACCTTTGCTCAGGGAAAAAATTTCCGGCTTCATTTCAAAAACATTCAACGCCGTTTCAGCCAATGAAAACTTTGATTTATATTTGCTGGTTGACCCGGAAAATTTGCTTGTTTCCGCTGAAATAACGCCCGTTTTCATTGAAGGATTTTACAACAAGTTTTCCCGCTCAGTTGCGCAGACCTTCCATTACTGCTTCAAATGCAAGGGCCGCGGCTGCAAAAACTGCTCTTTCACGGGAAAGCTTTCAGACGAATCCGTGCAGGAACTCCTCGAAAAAATTTTGCTCCCCGCGTTTGAAGCGAAAGAATCAAAATTCCACGGCTGCGGGCGCGAGGATGTTGACGTTTTAATGCTCGGGAAGGGCAGGCCTTTCGTCATTGAATTGGCCGGGCCCGCAAAGAGAAGCGTGAAACTTGCCGGGCTCAAGGCAAAAATAAATTCCTCTTTCAAGGGAAAAATTTCCGTTCACTCATTGAAATTCTGTGGCAAGGGAAAAATCGCCGAAATCAAGAATTCAGTTTTCTCAAAAATTTATTCCGCCGGATGCTTTTGCGGTGAAAAAATTTCCGCGGAAGAAATAAGGGCGCTTTCCGGCAAAAGGCTCGAAATCATCCAGCGCACGCCTGAAAGGGTTGAAAAGCGCCGCGCGATGAAGGAAAGGCCGAAAAAAGCGGAAATACTTGAATCCGTTTTCGGCGGCCCCGGAAATTTCACGCTGAAAATCCTCGCCTCGCACGGCCTTTACATAAAAGAATTCATTTCCGGCGACAGTGAAAGGACCAAGCCGAGCATTTCTTCCCTCTTAAGGAAAAAGTGCGCGTGCAAAGAGTTGGATGTCATTGAAATAATCCCGCAAGAAAAAGAAAAGATTTCAGGGCATAACCCTGAAACCCATTAATTTATTTTCATTCAACATCCACAATGCCTGTTTCAGTGACCCTGTAAACCGCCTCGCCGTCAGGCAGTGAGGGCGAGTCCACGAGCTTTGCAACCCTCTTGTCTTCCTTGCTTTTCCTCAGGTAAAGGCGCGTTTTGCTCGCGTGCGCCACGATGTTGCCTCCAACAGGCACGGTAGGGTCCCCGAACAAAACATCAGGCCTTTCCATAACCTGGTTTGTCACAAGGACAGCAACATTGTGCATTTCCGCAAGCTTTTGCAGCGTGCGCATGTGCTTGTTAAGCTTCTGCTGCCTTTCAGCCAAAGTGCCCCTGCCGATGAATTCAGCCCTGAACTGCGCCATCAGCGAGTCAACTATTAAGAGCTTCACGTTTTTTTCCTTGATGAGCGATTCGGCCTTTTCCGCGAGCAGCATCTGGTGGTCGGAATTGTAAGCCCTTGCAACGAAAATGTTTTTCATCGCCTCTTCCGGATTCAAACCTTGGGCCTCCGCTATCACCGCAATCCTTTCAGGCCTGAAGCTGTTTTCCGAGTCAATGTAAAGGCAGTTTCCCTCAAGGCCGCCCTTCTCTATCGGCAGTTGCACGGTCACGGCCGTCTGGAAGCACCACTGAGTGTTGTGTAAAAACACTGGCTTGTTGCCTCCAATGAAACTGTGCATATCCGGAACAACAAGGTCATACACCCAGTCATTGTATTCCTTTTCCTCAATTGAGGTGATTTTTTCCCATCTTACTTGTGATTCAAGGACAAGCGAGAGGCCTCCCAAATCATTCTTAAGTTCCTCGTCCTGTAAAAGCCTTATTGCCATTGCATCAATTGCACTGGCAACTTCGCGTGCCTTTTGCCGGTTCATTTTTCTTGTGATGTAGTTCTGGAAAGTGCTCCTTTTTAGTCCCATTTCCTGCCTTATTTGCGATGTTTTAAAAGGCATTATTGAAAGCGCCTTCATAACGTTTTGCGGAGTTGGCTCCGAAAGCAATGTTTTCCCTTCTACAATTTCCATTACTCTTTTCCGAAAAAATCCAATCATATCCCCTAAAGTTTTTTTGGTAATCCTTTCCATGCTGGGATTTTTGCCAAAGAAACCCTTGAAAAGCGTCTGGTGGCTTTCAACCATTGCCTTCTTTCCCCATTTGTTGAACCTTCTGCGCGAGCCGCTCAGCTTTGAGTAAATTCTTTTGTACGCCGGTGTTATCGCCTTAAGCGGGATGCCGTATTTTGTTGAAATATTCTTCCTGCTTGTTACTGCGCTGTTTTTTTTGAGCAGGCTGTATTCTTTCATCATGCTTTCCAATGCGAGTTTTGCCTTTGGCTCCGTAACATAGTTCTTGTAGAATTCTTTTCCCTTCTTCATCAAGGTTCTTGATGTTACATTAACCCCTATCCTTGAGAGCAAATACGAAAGGCTTTCGCTAAGGCTTTTTGACCTTGTGCCGCTTGCGATTATATTGTTCACTTCGCCATCTCCATCAAGGTATCCTGCAAGGAATGCCTTGACTGTTTCCTCTTTGGAAGTTAGTACGCCCTCCGGCACAAATTTGGTGTATGCGTTGGTTTTTCCAAGTTCAGCCAAAAATTCCTTTGTCGGCTTTTGAAAAATAATTAAGTTCTTTTTTGCATTAAAGCTCGGCTTGTATCCAAAGCGCCTTTCAATGTATGAAGCAATCCATTCCTGCGCCTTTTTGTCAAATATTGTTATGCTGCATGGGTTTGCACACCCCTCAGCCGCATATAATCCAAGGAAATATGCATCATCTATTCCCATGGTTGATTTGCCTTCAAACCCTATTTTTTCAGGAACCCCTATAAAATCCCCTTCCTCGAGAAGGCCGACCGATTTCCATTGTATCCCGTCTTTATTGAGCGTAAGCAGCGGATGGTTCTGCGTCAGTTCCAATGAAGCTCCCCGTTCTGTTTCGATATTCACAAGTGTTTTGCAGTGTTCCTTGAATAAATTGGATGCGGATGCCTTCTTGGGATTGCCCTTCGCATCAACGCCTATTACCAATATCGGCTTTTTCAGGTCCGCCAAAAATCCTCCGTCAAAAGGTTTTTCATTAACCGCATAATTGTTGTAAACTTCCTCCATGCTACGCAGGTGCGCTTCGTCAGGGTTAAAGTAAAACAACTTCGTGTCCTTTGAAACGCATTTCCCGCTCGCAAACTTGCCGTAAACCTCGGTGATGCTCTGCGTTTCAATGCCTCCTCCAATGAGTGTGTCAACTTCCTTGCTTCCCGTGGTAACCCTTCCAACAAGCTTCCTTTTTTCCGCGAGTGCCGCGGCTGTTTCAAACCCCATTTCAAGCGCGTCCCTCGCGGCCTTAATCGCCTTGTCCGCGGTTCCCTCGCCCAATCCGGCTATCTCTATAAGCTCTTTCGGCGACGCAACGGCAATGCTTTCAATGCCTGTATATCCCGAAGAAATCAGTTTTTCCGCCGCGGCAGCCCCGATGCCCGGCAAATCCTCAATAGTCTTTATTTCCTTCGCCATAAAAATTCCTCCCGCATTTCAGGTGCCTTTTCGAACCCTTTCCTTTGGCGTGGAAGGGCACATTGGCACGAATGCTTGTAAACAATAAGTGCGGTCCTTTATAAATAATTTCTGGACGTCATTGCCGGTGCGCTTTTTTTCTTTTCTTTGAAAGAAAAGAAAAAACCCGCGCTAAAAAAGAAAAGAACGGCATGCGTTCACTAATAGAAAGCTTATTCGCTTTTTCCGTCGGTTTTGATTATCCGCGCGTAATTCCCCAAATGCAGCTCTGTTCCGTCCCTGCCCTGCTTCGTGTACGCGCCCTCAATCTTAACCTCATCGCCCTCGGAAAATTTTTCGACCTCTTCCGCCATCGAGTTCCACGCGGTTGCGTGCGCTTCCTCAACGCCCTGCCCTACAATGAAATTCAAAACCTTTCCTTTCCCCTTTTCAGTTTCAAATTCGCGCGCGGGGAAAACCTTTTTTATTTTAACAATCACATTAACATCATTCATTCCATTATCCAGTTCATTTAATTCCGTCAATTTCTTTTCAATTTCCGGCACGCTTTCACCGCTTTCCTTCGCGATTGAGCTGTTATAGTTCAGCCCAAGCTGCAGCGCATTGTTGTAAGAGCTCACGGAGCAATTGCCCAGCTTAATGCATTCCCCTGCCTTGACGCCCATTCCCGCAAATTTTTCCACGTCCTTGTGCCAGAGCGTTGCCCTCACCTCGCCCGAACCGTCCCACAAAATTATGCTCTGCAAAACCCCTTTCCTTCCATTGCGCTCAAAACTTTTCGGCGGGAAAACGGTTTTCGCGCGGCCGACGACATCAACATTG
>DASRUO010000009.1:0-3226 GCA_035655375.1 archaeon
CCATTTTCACGCGCCATGCTTTTTCCTCAGCTCCTCGATTTTTTTGTCGGTCTTCTTTTCAGCTTCAAGCCTTTCAAGGCCGATTTCTTTCGCACCGCGGAAATCCACGAATTTCATGTGCTTTACAAGTTCGGGCTGCACTTTTTTAACTTCCCCAAGCATTTTCAGCACAACGCGCCTGTAATCCGCGTGCCCCTGAACGGTTGAGCGCAGCTCAACAAGATGGTACAATTCGCGCAAATTCAATGAAACGCCCCACCTTATTTTGTAAGCGAATGGCACAACGTACTGCGCCTGCTTTTCCCCGACATCGGTTGAAATCTTTTTCCACGCCTCCGCGGCGTTCCCCATCTGCTCATTGAATTCTTTTTCAAACCCAATCGCTTCAGCTTCAACCGGCACATCAAAGCCGTGCTTAACAGTTAAATCCTGCCTCTGTTGTGTGAGCACTCTGTGCCTGTGCAAATCCCTGTAAGCGGCGTAATTGCACAGCAAATCAAATTCATAGTAGGCGTGCTCGAAGCCCCTGCCCGGTTTGTGCCTGCGGTTTTTCCTGCGCTTCAGCGCCTCATCAATTATTTTCAGCCTCTCGCTCCGCGGCATTTTTTTCACTTTCTCCTTCACCTGCGCAAAGGAAAGGTCCGTGAAAGGGTACAAAGATGCTGCTGCAACCTTTTCCTCCGCATCTTTATCGTAAGATGTAATCGTCACTTCTTCGCGCGCTTCAGGCTTGTCATTTCCCGAAACTTTTTCCGCAAGCGCCTGCAAGCCTTTCCTCGTTTCAGCCAAAAATTCTATTGTGGGTTCTCCATATTGCCCGCGCGCCCTCTTCACGAATGAGGGAATGACTTTTGAAAGCTCTGAATGCATCTGCCCGGCAATAAAATCCATTTCCTTCAGCTCTTTCCCCGCGGAATACATTTTTGCCATGAGGTATTCAAGACTCCTCCCGTTGCCATAAAGGCCGACATTTGTGAGCGTTGAAGCCGGCAAAAAACCGCGCAGGATGTCGCACGCTTTCGCGCGGATTGTTGAACTGTACGCGCGGTCGCTTGCATCATTTTCGCGCGGGAATTTTTCCTCAAGCCATTTTTTTGTGGGCTCCACAAGTTTAGCGTACGAGTCAAACAGCGAATCGCAAGTGCTTATGTATAAGTCAGTGTGCCTTGAAGCCATTATGTCCTGCTCCAAATGGTAAAGGTATTTTCCATTCACTTTTTTGTCGAAGTAAACGTAGCGCGTGCTTTTTTCAAGAGGTGAAATGCCGATGCGCGAGTCCTCCAAGTATTTTGAAGCGATGTTTGAAACGTTTTCGCACGCTATGTGCGCGCCGCCCAATTCGGCAACTGAATCGTCGCCGTAGCCGACAAGAACCCTGTCGTAAAACTCTTCGGCTTTTTTCGTCGCCACAACCTGGCTGTCGCCCATTCCTTCCGAGAGCGCCACCATTTCCCTGAAGCCTGTTTCGGCGTCGTTGATGAATTCTTCCAGAAGCAGCCTGCGCAAACTCTTTGAGCTCCTGCTGTACCTTGAAAAAAGCGCGCCTTTCACAACCTCCGGCAAATTCGTTAAAACGAAAATGTCCTTGTCAAGGTTCGTGAAGAAAGGCTTCAAAACCTTTTCTTCCTGTTCAGTGAAACCGCTTTCCCCCACAAAGGCACCCGTAAAAGAAATGAGATTATTTTCATTTTAAATGGTGCGGTTGGAGCCAGTGCTTGCCCGTTGGTGTTCCGCTTGCTGTTCAGTGGTTGCTCAGCGTTTTGCCGGTTTCTTGCCCTTTAAATGCTGCCGGCGCGCGCAGGAAGGAATATATTTTCAGGAAAGCATTCTCTTGCAATGTCCTTGGCGGAAAACAGGTTTTTCGGCCTCGAGAGTTCGGCCGCGCTGCTGGTTGCGGGCAACCTTTCGGCAATAGCCCTCGCCATCGCCTTTGATTGGGGCGTGCTCACGATAATGTGGGGCTACTGGCTTCAAAGCGCGGTAATCGGCCTGTTCACCGTGCCGAAAATCCTGCTCTCGCCCTCCATCAACCCGGTGCTGGAAAAAATTATAGGGGAATGGGCCACAGGCGCGGCGCAAATAATCGGAAAAATATTTCTCGCGGGCTTTTTTGCCCTGCATTACGGCGGATTCCATTTCGGGTACTTGGTGTTCCTAATAGCTTTTTCATTTCAGGGTGGGCTGTTCAACACGCCTTTCAAGCCAGTGGATTACGCGGGAATTGCTTTTTTCGGGGTGGTTTTCTTTTTCACCCACATGTACTCTTTCTACCTGAATTATTTCGTGAAAAGGGAGAGGGTCACGGCGCAAACCGCTTTTTCAGAGCCTTACAGAAGGATAATGCCGATGCATTTGACCATAATTCTTGGAATGTTTTTGCTGGGCGTTTTCCCGCAAATAGGGGAAAAGCTCGTGCTCACGCTTTTCATGCTCCTCAAAACATTTGTTGACTACTCAAGCCATAAAAGCCAGCACAGGGAAAGCTGAAGTAGGCTCCCGCTGAAAAGCCGCGGAACCCAAAATTACTGCGTGATGAAAGGCTCAAGCGCTAAAGTGCCAAAAAACAGCTTACAGCAGCTTTAAAGCATATTACCAACCCAACGAAAGCCCCTGCCTTGAGGCATGGGTCGCTGCGCTCTTTCGTTCCGCAAACTTTTGCCAAAAGTTTGACCAAAAAGCCCCTATTGGGGGTTGACGGGAACAGACATCCTCAATAAATATTGGGAAACCCATCCTCGCACAACCGTTGGTTTTGCGGGAACCCGCAGAATATTTTGATTCTGCGAGGTCGGCTTCAGCCGTGGGAGGATGCCATCAGGCTTTCAGCTCCGTTTTCCCAGCACCCTGTTCCTGTAGCCGGAGTCCCGCCTGAACCGTGCGTCTTTCCTCGCCTTTTTCAGGCCGTAAGTTATCACGAGCTTTTTGGGGTCAATGTTCCAGGGCGTGTCCTGCAAACTTTTGTGGTTGTCTGACAACATTTTGCTCCGCCCATCGGCGCCTTTTCTTATTCCCTCACTTTCACGGATTGGCGAAGTGCTCAAACCGTATTCCTCAGCCATTTTGCCGGCTTCTTCCAGGAATTTCCCCCACTCTGAAATTATTGTAATTTTCCCGTTAGGGACCAAGACATTTGAAATTCTGGAAAACAGGTATGGCAAATAACTTTTACTCATCGACACCTCCGGCATCACTATGCTGATATTTTTGGTTCTCAGGCCGCGCTTTT
>DASRUO010000010.1:0-3114 GCA_035655375.1 archaeon
CCACCCAACCGCGCGGCTTTTTTGTTTTGGGCAAAACCTTGAGCGTCTTTGCCCCTCGCGATTTTTGTAGTTGAAGCCTCTTCGAGCATCGTGAAAATCAGTTCCAAATCATTCATGTGGTCGCGCAGGTTTTGCCTGTCGAGTTTCTTGAATTTCTTGTATTCTTCAACGGTTTTGCCAAAAGTAGCTTGGCTTATCTCGTTGGTCAAAATCGCGTATTCCTTGTCTTCGCGGACGCCCCGGTTTTTCCATTCGTCCGTCAGTTCCTGCCGGACAGCTATTCCACGAACCCTTTTCTCAATCCATTCATCCGAATAACCCTTTGCCTTATAAATTTCCTTCATCCGTGCTTGTGACAATTCCGGATTTTCGATTTCCTGCACGCGCTCATAACCAACTTGGGCGAGCCATCGCTTGAAGGGTTCGGCTTTTGGCGAGGGAATGGATTGAATAATCCTGAACCCTCCAGCAGTATTAACACAATTCATTTGTTGCTTTCCGCCCGTTGTTTCCACTGTAAGGGTAAGTACAAATTGTACCCACCCTTCAGAAAGTGGCTCATCTCTTTGCCTCATTTTCTGTATATACTGTTTTGGGTCAGTAGAATCAGTAAGCACTTTTACAATATCCTCAAGAACAAACCACCACTCGTTTTTATGCCAAGTTCTGCGGATTTTTGCCCCCTGAAAAACAACCAATGTGTTCTGGTTTTCCATCTCAATCACATTTCTTTGCCAATAGCTAACTTTAAGGGTTGCCTATACTAGCACCCTTATTCCAGTTTAAAAGCAGTTGGAGGCCTCATTGCCGGTGCAGAAGCCCGAAAAGGGGGAAAACGGCGAATTAACATTAATATATTAGTTTTGCTTTACAGTTTTATATAGAAGTTCAAGGGTTAACCTTATTACCGTAAGCGGTGTAAATATGGGTTTTTCTGAAAAGATTGGCGGCTTTTACTCCGCGATTGAGGGCAAATTTTACGGGGCAATGGATTTCCTCAGCGATAAAGGAATTCCCGTTTACGCGCTTATTGACCCATTGGAAGAGCGCGGCATTCCCGCCTTTCCTGTCGCTGTCGCGCTCGGGATAATAGCGGTTTTCCTTTTGTACGGGCTGATTTTCCTCTCAAAATCCGAGGTCGTGATGCAGCTTTCAATAACCGACAACCAGGGCAATGCTTTGAGCGGGGTTTCAATAAACGCGTTTGATGAAAACAACAAGCCCGTTGGTTTGGGCTCGACGACTTTCCAGAACGGCCAGCAGGTTACGGTGAAAAAGCCCCTCGGCTCCACAATAATTCTTCAGGCCTCAAAGGAAGGCTATGAAGACGCTTCTGCAAGGGTTTTCTTCAAAAGCGAAACCGTGGCAGTGCCCATTGCAATGCCGAAAAAAGTGAAGGCCATTGAGGGGCTGCTTAATCTTGTGGACAATGACAACGGCGACGCGGTTGAAAACGCGGACGTTATCGCGAGCTTTGCGGGCGCGAGCATTGAATGCATTGAAACAGGCACGAAAGGCGTTTACTCCTGCCCCGGCGTTACCGAGGGCGAGGAAACAGCCATAAAAGTTGACCAGCCGAATTATGAGCAGAAAAACCTTACCACCACTTTTTACGAGAGTTCGCCCAATGAAGTCACGCTCGCATCAAAGGCTTCCGCGGCCGCGGGAAAGACAAACCTCATTGTGAGGGTTTTCGATTCCGATTCAAGGCAGAGGCTCGGCAATTTCACTTTGAAGGTTTTTGACGCGCAGGACAACGAACTCATAACGGAGGAAACCGAAACCGACAACGACGGCGAAATAGTTGAAAAAATTTCCAAGGGAACTTCCGCGAGGATTGTGGTGGAAAAGGGCGAATACATTTCGTATGATTCCGGAACCGTGGGTGAAAATGAAACTTTGAGGGATGATGAGAAAATAAAGGATGTGTATTTGAGGCCGGGCAAGAACGCGTTGACCGTGGGGGTGATTGATGTCACGGGAAGGCCGTTGCCTGATATTCCGGTGCTGCTGTTCAATTCAAACGGCGAAATGCTTTCACAGAAGCAGTCAAGCCTTGCCGGCGAGGCCGTGTTTGAAGGGCTTTCAACGGAAGGCGCTTATTATGCTGGCGCGTGGGCGGACAGGTTCGTGCCGGCGCGCGAAAGGATTTTTTTGGCGGAAAAAAACCGCACAAACCTCGTGCTTGAAAGGGCGACCGCGCAGAATTCCGGCTCGCTCGTGGTTTACACGGTTGATGAGAAAAGCATCGCAATGAATGATGTGGCGCTGAATTTTTTCGAGGAAACCGATGAAAACGGCCTCGTTCCCCTGGGCGTGCCGCCGCAGAAAACCGATGCGACCGGAAAGTTTTCACTGCTTGCGCCGCTGAACAAAACAATTGCGGTGAAGGCCTCGAAAAAAAACCTTGAAGGCGAGGAGTCAGTTTCAATACTTGAAACTTTCGCGAACGAGGTTTTGATAACTATGCGCGAGCCCTTCTCGCAGGTGCTGCTCAAGGCGCTGGATAAAAACGGGGATGAGTACAGGGAAGGGTTCATTTCAGTTGTGGGCGGTTCAGAGGTTTTGTTCGAGGGCGAATACATCGAGGGGGGCATAACATTCAACCCCAAGGGAAACAAGTACGTTGATGTGGCATTCACGGATTCAGAAGGCAACGGCTTCGAGGAGCAGCTGTTCGTTGACGGCGTTGAAGAGGCAACGGTTTCCCCGGGCGGCGGGAAAAGCGGCGCGGGCACAAACCCCGAGGCTGAGTTCCAGGGAATAACAACAATTGACGGCAGGGACGCCGAGGGAATCGCGAAAGGCGTGGATTATTTCCTCAAATTTAAAGTGGTTTTCCCCGAGGGAAACAACAGCAACGGATTCCATGTGAGGATTGGCCTTGACAATGTGGCTTTTGTTGATTCACAGGACGCGGGAATCATAGGGTTTTCCGCGGTGGGCGCAAGCAGCTTTTACGGGCGCACTTACACGGCGCAGCCTTCGCCCGGCTTTGAGGCGCTTGATTTTGAAAATTCGGGTTCCGAAGGCACTTACAACAAATGGCTTGAGCTTTACTTCCAGAGCGGCGGGGAAAAAATAATCAAAGCACGGGTTAAGGCTAAGGAAACA
>DASRUO010000011.1:0-6866 GCA_035655375.1 archaeon
AGGATGTTCCTGTATTTGGAGTGCGGCGAGTTGGCTGTGGCGTATTTTATGACCGCGTAGCGGATGATGTACAACATCACCATCGCCATGAACGCCAGCGCAAAGTTTTTCGCGTTCCCGAGCGTGACCACAATGCCCAAAAACACGAAGAAAAACGTCCTGATGAAGAATGATATCTCTTTCTGGAACTGCTGTATCAGGGGGTTGCCTTCCACTTCCTGCGAATGGATTATTTTCCTTATGAGCGTTTCATTCCCTATGACCAAGCCGAACGCGAGCACCGCTATGGCGCCGCTGCCGTTAAGGAATTCCGCCACGGAGTAGAGGAGCAGCACCATCGCGAAAGTCACCATGTAATTGTAGCCCTTCTCAATCCTTGACAGGGCAAGCATTGCTGCTATCCCTGTTATCAGCCCGATGAATATGCCTATCGCGAATTTTCCAACGATTCCCTGGGCAATCACCTGAATATCAAGTATGCCTGAAATGAGCGCCTGAGTGAGCACCAACGCAAGTATTATGGAGAAGATGTCCGTGATTGAGGATTCAAGCGTCAGGAAATTCCTTATTTCCTCGGGAATTGAAATGCTTTTCGCTATGGAGATTGTGGTGCTCGAGCCTATGCCGCCGGCGATTGCGCCGAGAATCGCGCCTATGAGCGGGTCAAACCCGAACGCGTAAAACAGCGCCGCGGCGCCAATCATAGAGAAAACCGTTATCAGCAGCCCCACCACAAGGACTTTGCCGCTTTTGAACAGCACTTCCATGATGTTCAGGCTCATCCCGCCGTCAAACAGCAGCACTATCAGCGCGAGCGAGCCGAAAAGGTCCTGAATGCCTATGAAGTCCCCCACATCCACAAAGCCCGTCAGCTTGAGGCCGTAGCCCATTACGAGGAGCAGCAGCGCCGTTGGAATTGCGAACCTTTTGGACAGGAGCTCCCCGAAGTAGCCTATGACAATTATGCCGCCTAAAATGAGGAACGCGATTTCAACCGTTATCGCCATGAAATTAATGTATTCTCTAATTGTATTTAAACGTGCTTGATGCCGCAACCACCCCCAACCGCAGGAAAGCATGCAGCCGAACGCCGCCCTTTACCATGAAAATTAACGACCCGAAAAAGATTTTATTCTCTTTTCAGCCAATTGATTTTAGCAACCGTTTTAGTGTGAGGTGGTTTAATGGTTGGTTTTGAAATAAATGTCATCGGCTCAATTGTTGCCGCAATCGCAGCAATGGCAATAGGCTTCATATGGTTTGGCCCTCTTTTCGGCAAGAAATGGGCTGAATTGTCCGGCATGAAAACGAGCGAGGCCGAAATGAAGAAGGAAATGCCTAAAGGCGCAGTGCTGGGGCTAATTACCGCATTCATTCAGGCTGCAATCCTGTCGGCCTTCATTGTAGGGTTGGGTGCCGCTGCAATAGGGGACGCGCTTGCCGTCGGATTTTTGGCATGGCTTGGCTTTTCCGCAACACTGCAGTTCGGCGCGGTCATCTGGGAGAAACAGCCAATGCAGCTGTTCATAATCCACACGGCCGAATGCCTCATTGTCCTGCTCGTGCAGGCGGCAATCCTTGTCAGCATAATGTAAGGGTGCACAAGGTTGAAAGCAAAGACAATTAAGCAGGAAGTTTCATTCAGGGCGGAGGCCCAAAAAGTCTATGACGCCTTGATGGACTCCAAAAAGCATTCCCAATTCACTGGTTCTGAATGCGTTATATCAAAAAAAGCCGGCGGCAAATTCACCGCTTACGGCGGCTACATTAAAGGCGTAAACCTTGAGCTTGTTCCCGGAAAGAAAATAGTGCAGTCATGGCGCGCCTCCGACTGGCCGGAAGGGCACTACTCAAAGGCAATTTTCATTCTGGAAAGGAAAGGTAAAAACACCGTGCTTTCCTTCATGCAGGAAAATGTTCCCGAACAATTTTTTGATGAAATCAGCGAGGGCTGGAAAGAGCATTACTGGGGCAAAATGAAGGAAAAGTTCGGCTGGTGATTTTTGCCGCATTTCCATTTAAAACACCGTTTAAGCGTTAACCGCTTCAAGCAATCAACCGCTTTTCCGCTGAGGAACGCTGGTGTCCTTTAAATACCTTTTCAAACCCAAAATATCCCTGCGGGAAGTGCATCGGGGCCATAGTCTAGCCTGGTAGGACTCAACCTTGGGGTGGTTGCAGCAGGAGTTCAAATCTCCTTGGCCCCACATCTTTTTTCTTTTCTTGGAAAGAAAAGAAAAAAGCTGTACCAAAAAAGAAAAGAACGTTAATCTGTGCCAAAAAGAAAGAGAAAAGGAAACTGTGCCAAAAAGAAAAAGAACTGAAGCTGTGCCAAAAAGAAAGAGAAAAGTGAAGCAGCGCCAAAAGAAAAAGGGCAAAGAGAACCCCGTGCCAATTTCAATCCCGCAAAGAATAAATACTTTGAAGGGCATTTAATATGCGGAGGCAAGGCTTATGGCTTTCGGAAAAAAAGAGGCGCTGCCGGTGCTCAGCATAGTGTTCGGCCTGATAATACTTTTGAAGCCGGATTTCCTCGCGCTGCTTGTTGGCGTATACCTCATAGTCGCTGGAATCACGGCGCTGGTTTCGAAATAGCTTGAATTCCGCTTGGCGGAAAAAGCGCTTTCCGGCCATAAAAAGTGGGCATTGCTTGGCTTATTGAATTTTCCCGAAAACAAACGCTTTTATTTCCTCGCGCATTAACTAATTTCAGGTGCTTTTTTGGCTTCAAAGAACGCGGAAAAGGAGCAGATGCTCGGCCTCACGGTGAAAAAATCGGGGGATTTCAGCGAGTGGTATAATCAGGTTGTTTTAAAGGCGGAGCTCGCGGACTACGCGCCCATACGCGGCTTCATGGTAATTAAGCCCAACGGCTACGCGCTCTGGGAAAAAATCCAGGAACACTTCAATGCGGTGCTTGAAAAGCATGGTGTGAGAAACGCGTATTTCCCGCTCCTAATACCGAAAAGCTTTTTCGAGAAGGAGGCGGAGCACGCCAAAGGTTTTGAACCGGAGCTTGCGTGGATTGAATCCAAGGAAGGGGGAGAGGAAGGGGAAAGGGTCGCGATAAGGCCGACCTCTGAAACAATCATGTACGATTTTTACGGCAAATGGATCAGGAGCTGGCGTGATTTGCCTTTACGCATAAACCAGTGGTGCAACGTTTTGCGCTGGGAAGTCAAGCAGACAAAGCTGTTCCTGCGCACCCGCGAATTTTTGTGGCAGGAAGGGCACTGCGTTTACGCCTCGAAAGAGGAATGCGACCGCGAGGTGAGGCTTTTCCTTGAAGAATACAAAAGGCTTTCAGAGGGGCTGCTCGCGATTCCGGTCATTGCTGGCGTGAAAACCGACGCGGAAAAGTTTGCCGGCGCCTTTTACACCACGACCGTTGAAGCCTTGATGCCTGACGGCCGCGCCCTGCAGATGGGCACCTCGCACAATCTCGGACAAGGGTTTGCGAAAGCTTTCGGCATTTCCTTCAAGGACGAATCCATGCAGGAACAAACCCCCTGGCAGAGCAGCTGGGGCTTCAGCACGCGCCTCATAGGCGCCGTTGTCATGGTGCACGGCGATGACAAGGGCTTGGTGCTTCCGCCGAGGCTCGCAAAGTCAAAGGCGGTAATTGTTCCTGTGCTTTTCGAGAAAACCAAGGGGAACGTGCTGAAAAAATGCCTTGAAATAGAGAAAGATTTGAAAGGCCTCGGCGCTTTCGTTGATGCGAGGGACAATTACAGCGCGGGCTGGAAATTCAATGAATGGGAGCTTAAAGGAATCCCGTTACGCATTGAAATCGGCCCCAAAGACATTGAACAAAAACACGTTGTTGTGGTAAGGCGTGATTCAGGAAAAAAAGAGTTCGTCAAGGAAAAGGACGTGAAGAAAAGAATTCCCGAAATACTTGAGGAAATGCACGGTGAAATGTTCTCAAAGGCGGAGAAATTCCTGAAGCAGAACATTGCGGAAGCGGAAACTTATGATGAATTCAAAAAGCTCATCGCTGAAAAGAAAATGGTCCTTGCGTTTTTCTGCGGCGACCCGGAATTAGAGCTTAAAATAAAGGAGGAAACAGGCGCGACATCGCGCTGCATCCCTTTCAGTGAAAAGGAAACCGGCGGGAAATGCATTTTTTCTGGGAAGCCGGCAAAGGAAAAGGTTCTGTTCGCGAAAGCCTATTAACCGCCAAAAAATCCGTTGCCTTTAGGTGTGCGGGGGGCGAGAGAAGGGGAGGGCATGCCACGCGGGATTCAGTTCAGGTAATCAATTTCTTCGTCCGCAAGCGCTTTTTCCCAGACCTCAATGGCCGAGCCCTCAATCCTTTTTTCGCGGTAACCCGAAAAAGCGAAACCCAGGGAAGAATAAAGTTTTTTTGCCGTGAGATTCTCTTTTTTCACGAGCAGTACAGCTTTCTCCGCGCCGCGCCTTTTCAGGAATTCGACCGCGTGCTCCACAAGGCTTGTGCCAACGCCCCTGTTTCTCTGGCCCGGGGTCACGCTCACGCCGTTAATCAATCCGGTTTCACCTTTAAGCTCCACCTCCACAAAGCCTATTATTTTTTTGCCGGAAATTTTCTTGAACGCGCAAATGTTCGGGTTTTTCATCCTTTCAAGAAGCTTTTCCACGCCGAACTTCGTGTACGCGAATTCACGTGAAATCATTTTCTGCAGTGCGGGAACGTCTTTTTCCCCGGCTTTTAAAATCGTCAGCTTCCCACCTTTTTCATGAAATCATTTATTTCCTCGAATGAAACAGCGCATCCCCCAAACTTCGCGGAGTAAAGCGCGGCTTCCAGTGATTGCTTGGATTTGTGCAGCTCTTTTTCAAAAGCCCCGGTCTCGTACGCGAGCGCTATCAGCTCAACGGAGCGCACTATCCTTATGCCGCCGAAAAGCTCCCTGAAACGCTTAAGGGCGCCGAAGTCCAGGTCCACCCTGCTTTTATGCCTCCTTTCAAGGAAGTGCACAACGTTTTCCGGCTCCTCTATCAGCATCCTCGTCGTCCTCTCGTCAATCACGAGAAGGCCCGCATTGTTCTCCTTCATCATCGCGAGCGTTTCCGCCTCGCCCAAATCTATGAGCTTTATCCTTTTGCCTTTTGCGGTGCAGAGGCTTGAGGCGATCTCGTTGAGTTCAAGCATTTTCTGCCTGACAGTTTGGGTTGTTTTCGCAACCTTGAGATAGCCGTCCTCAACCGCGTCCCTTATCCTGACCGCGTTGAGCTCGAACTTTTTTATTTTCAGCGGCTTTTCAACGCTTTCATAGTAAACCGACTGCGGTATTATGAAAGAAATCCCTTCAGAGTCGCTCAAGTGCTTCAGAATCCTTATGAGGCAGCTGTCGGAAATCGTTATGAGGCTGCTTGAATCAATAGCTATGTTTTTCATGCGTTGAGCAGCTCCCTCATTTTCGCGAGCCTTTCCTGAATCGAGTACAGCGGCTCCTGCTCGTCGTGAATCCTCGTGATGCCGATGTATTTCTGCAGCTCCTTCCTGTCTGCGCCGGTCAAAGCCGCGGCCTGGCTCAATGAAACGCCGGCGGCATAAGCGGTTGAGGCCTGCTTGATTTTGGCCTTCTCGAAAAGGTCCTTGGCGTAATTGCTCAGCTCGTGGTCAATGAACTGTATTTCGCCCACAATGCTTGCGAGGTTTCTCGTGAAGCGCGCTTCATCCCCCTGTTCAGCGGCACTCCTGCCCTTCTTCAGGTTTCCCAGGATTATTTCCACAACCCTCGGCCATCTCCTGTTTTTCACGAAATGGTTTTTCGAGGCCATCTTGTAAAGGCAGTAAGCCACAACGGATACGAGCGCCAGTTCAGGGTCATTTTCAACCGCGGCCTCCTCTATTGAGTCCCTGCCTATCTGCTTCAGGTCAGGGGTTTTCCTCGCGGCAAAGGCTTTTGTGACTGCGTCAAGCCGTTTCCACAGCTTCGGGTCCATCCGGTAATAATGGGGATAACGGATATTTAATGCTTTTGCGCTTTCCGGGAGTTGAAGGCGCCAAAAGCCCGGGCTTCCATAATTCTTTTACATGCTGCAATTGCACGCCTCAAAAACCTTTTTATTCTTGAAACGCTTACTTTATCTCATGAAATGCGCCCTTCTGCTCGCAATGCTGATGTTTTCAGCCCTTTCTGTTTCAGCCATCTCCGGCAATGATGCGGTGAATTTCGTTGTCAGCTCAAACCATTTCCTTTACGACGAGGAAACCTACCTTCCGCCCAACGTGCCGATAATGTTTGAGGGCAAAAGCTACTGGGTCGTGCCCGTTGTTTCAGGAAACAACATTGTCACGTATTTCCCAGTTGAAGCAGATTCAGGGGAGCTTTCAATTTCCAGGGCCGTGAACCGCGGCCTGTTCGAAACAGCGGAACAGCTGAGGGAAATGCAGCTGCTGAAAAACTCGGTTTCATCAAATTCCGGCGTTGACTGGATTTTCACTAAAAAGTATGAAACCATTTTCAATGAAACCTCCCTCCAGCTCAGCGACGAGGTTTTCCAGCTCAACACCGTTGAAACAACGCTTTCATCCGCGGGCCTTTTAGTGAATGTTTCCGGCCTGAAAAGCCAGCTTGTCTCAATGTCAGGGCAGGCTTCCTCGGTTTCGGAAAAAATAAATTCCGCTTCCGCCGCAGAAAACTCTTTTTTCATTTCCCCTTCAGCCCAGGCATTCAATGAAATGAATTCCTCTTTCGGGGGCGTTTTCTCCATGATTTCCGCGCTGAACGATTCGAGCCTTTCATACCAGAGCAATGTGGACAAGCTGAAGCAGCAGATTTCAGTTTCGGACAAGATTGACGCGCAGACAAAGAGCCAGATTTTCGGCGTGCTTGAGGTGCCGCAGGGCCTTCAGGCACTGAGAAACTACAACCTTG
>DASRUO010000012.1:0-5154 GCA_035655375.1 archaeon
ATTTTTTTGTGCCTTGGGTTCAGCTCCGTCAGCGCCGAGCCCACAATGTGGCCGGCGTCATGGAAAACAACTGATGAATGGTCGGAAATGTCCATGCGCTTGCCGTAATTCAAGGGGAAAGTGAATTTTTCTGTGCGCGCAATGCCTTCAACATCAAAAGTCGCATCCATGCCCTCCATGCCGGCAATCTTTAACGTGTCAAACCACAAAACTTTCGCGATGCTCAAGGTCGGGGGGGTCATGTAAGCGAGGCAGTGCGTTTCCTGGAATAAGTGAGGCAAATTCCCCGAATGGTCCAGGTGCGCGTGGGAAATAATCGCGGCATTGAGGTTTGTTTTCACCGGCAAGGGGTATTCAACGCCGTGCGGGGTCAGCTTGACGCCGTAATCAAGCAGTATTTTGTCGCCGTCATCAATGAGGAAAGCGCTTCTCCCCACTTCCTGCGAGGCACCCTTAAAGGTTATCTTCACCATCAAAAATCCAAGGAATTGAAATGCAACATGTTTAAATAGGTTTATCGGCGTTGCCGGCAAAATCAGGGCGCTTGAGCCCACAAACAAGTTTAAATAGGTTTTTTGCCAAAATCCTTTCATGAAAACGCTTTCCCTGCCGGAATCGGTGAAGCTGGCGAAAAAGCACGGAATCAAATTCGCGCGCTCTGAAACCGCGCGCAACGGGAAAGAGCTTGCGCTTGCATGCAAAAAAACCGGCTTTCCGGTTGCGATGAAAATAATTTCCTCCAAAATTTCCCACAAAACCGATGCGGGCGGGGTGCAACTGAATATTGCCTCACTTTCGGAAGCGAAAAAAGTTTTCTCGCGCATGGGAAAGCTGAAAGGGTTTGAAAGTGTTTTGGTGCAGGAAATGCTGCGCGGAAAGGAAATAATCATCGGCGGTAAAAGGGATGTCCAGTTCGGCCCGACAATTTTGGTCGGCCTTGGCGGCATTTACGTGGAGGTTTTCAGGGATTTTCAAATAGGCATATGCCCCGTTTCAAGGAAGACGGCGCGGGAAATGGTTGAAAATCTCAAGGCTTACCCAATCCTTAAGGGCATGCGCGGAAAGAAGGGCGTGAATTTGCCGAAAGTGTTTGAGGCGATTGTGAAGGCGAGCAGGCTCATGGTGAAAGAGAAAACCGTTCAGGAACTAGACTTAAACCCCGTAATTGCGACCCCTAAAGAAGTCATTGCGGTGGACGCGCGCGTGGTGGTGAAATGATTTCCTTGCGCTTTACCGCAGGGGCTAGTTTTTCCTGAGCCACTTCTCGTACTGCTTGTGATTGCCCGCAAACATTATCTTTCTCACGCTTTTTTCTTCCTCAAAGCAAATCCTATGCTGCCCCGATTCCGCAACAAAAAATGGAAGCCCGTGCTTTAAGTGCCTCGCTTTTCCCGGAGTTTTGAGTTGCTGGATTTTTTTCCAGAGCTTTTCCTTTTCCGTCTTGTCAAGCCTTGAAAAGTGCCTGTCCCAGCCCTCAGCAAACTCTAAAGTGAACAATTGAAATCACTTGAGGCCGTATTTGCGCCTAATTTCCTGCTCGCTGAAAACCTTTCTCTTCCCTTCCTTTATCTCAGTTGAAATTTTCTCCATTTTTTTTGCCGCAAGCTCGCCCTCAAGCTCTCGCAGGCTCCTGAAAATCCTGTATTTTGCGCCCAATTCGAGGATTCCTGCCCTTATGACCTCGCTGCGAGTCTTGTAAAGGCCACTCTTTGTCAGCTTGTCCACTATCACTTCCTGGCTGCCTTCCAACCTTACCAGAGTTTCGCCCATAAAATACACCTATCAAAATGATATATATTATCCCGCAACATTATAAAAAGTTTTTGCTTGGGCAGGAATTGAAAAATCAACCAATCGGTTGATTCACGTTCAACCGCACCTATATTAATTCCCGGAACAGCAATCTGAATGCAGATTGATTGGTCAATTGACGGTCTCTGCTCGCTCCCCTATCCGCTCACGCGGGTAGGGGTCCATCCATTTAAAGGGGGTTTTTTGGGTGAAACTTTTTGAGCTGGCATTATTCAAGCTCGCGGAGTCCGGCAAGATTTCGCTTGAACAGGCTAAAATACTGAAAACGGTGCGCGAGAAAAGGGCGTGCTCCGCGGAAACGCTTTCAAAAGAGTCCGGCGTTGAGGAGCCGAATTTTACGATTGAAATAGTTGATTTGCTTGAAAGGAAAATCGTTTCGCAGAAAGCCGGAATCTATTTCTGCGAAAATTTTGCGGAAAAGCTTTCACAGCTCATCGGGTGGGAAAACGCCTTGTATGAAACCGCGCGCGCTGGAAATCCTGTGAAGCGCGGCCTTGGAAAAAAACTGGAGGAAACCATTGCTTTTGGGGGAAAGTGATTTAATTGAAAGGAAAAAAAGCGGGCGGGGACAAAAAGGTACTTTTAAGGGCGATTGTGCTTGTTATTGCACTGGCAGTTCTCGCCGCCCCTTCATACGCGGCAAAAAACAAATCCTGCGGCAATTCAGTATGCGAGCCACTGCTTGGCGAAACAAGCCTCAGCTGCTTAGCGGACTGCCCTGAGACCCCGGCTTCCGGCCCTGATGCAACTGCCAATATAAAAGAAAATAATAATGGCGGCACCTTTTTCGGGCAGAAAGAGGAAAGCCTGAACTACTTCCTGAAAAAGAAAGCGGAAAAAGTGAGGAAAACCTGTTTCGGCTGCAGGAAAATTTTTGTGGATTTAAGCTCTGCCGATATAACATCTGCATCACCGAGCATAAACCCCAAAAAAGCGCTTTCAGCAAGTGAAACTCTCACTGCGGAAGTGAAGCTCGTTGGAAGCTTTTCGGAAACAAAGGGAACCCCCGCACGGGTTTTAATTGAAGCTGAAAACTCTTCCGGAATTGCGCAGGCGGTTGCGAATATCAAGGCGCTGAAAGGGAAAGTGCGTTACGCTGAAACGCTCGGAAACATCATTTCAGCGGAAATCCCTGAAAACACCGCCTTGAAACTCGCGGCAACCCCTGAAGTGGCAAAAGTTTACCGTGACATCGGGGTTTCGGCGCTTCTCAGTGAGGCGAAATCGCAGGCTAATGCCCTGATGCCTGCAACTGAAGGCTTTACGGGAGAAGGCGTCCGGGTTGCGGTTGTTGATACGGGCATTGAAAAAAACAATCCTTCGCTTCAGGGAAAAGTGGTTGCCGAAGCGGATTTTTCCGGGGAAGGCACGCCAAACGATTTGCACGGGCACGGCACTTTTATCGCGGGAATAATCGCGGGCTCTGATGCGGGCAACGGATTCACTGAAGGCATTGCTCCGGGAGCTGGAATAATCAACGCAAAAGCCCTTGGCAGCAGCGGAAAGGGAAGCGTTTCATCGGTAATTCAGGCAATCGCTTTCTCCTTAAACCCTGACAACAATGAAATGACAAGCGACGGAGCAAGAATAATCAACTTAAGCTTCGGAACCCCGCAGGAAATAAATGATTCGCCGCTCTTTCAGGTTTTAAGGGAAGCGGAAGCATTGGGTGCAGTTGTTGTTGTTTCAGCCGGAAACTGCGGCTTTGAGGAACCTGATTTAAGCTGCAACGGCTTTACTGGAATAACTTTTCCCGGCAATTCGGAAAGCGCTTTAACCGTGGGCGTGGTGGATGAAAACAATTATTTCACCGGCTTTTCCTCAAGGGGCGTAATTCCTGATTACGGCCCCAAGCCGGACATTGTTGCCCCTGGCACAAACGTTTCAGGCCCGTGGGTTGGGGGAAAAGTTTCAGTGAATTCGGGCACAAGCGCGAGCGCGGCAATCGTTTCAGGCATTGCGGCATTGATACTGGAAAAAAGCCCGCTCCTTTCCCCGAAAGAATTAAAGCTTTCCCTGCTGAGGACAGCCAAGGATTTAGGGGTTAAGGGCATGGACGAGCTTTACGGCTACGGTCTCGCGGATGCAGGTGCGGCGCTTGAAAGCTTAAGCCTTGTGGCAAGCAACCAACTGGTTTTGACACGGGAAACAAACGAAACAATCGGCCTTGAAGACGCAAATTTTTTCAGGAAGATAAGGCTTTTTTACGGTGGCACTGAACCCGTAAAAATAAAGGAATACCTGGCGGATGACTGGCTAAAGGTTTCTTACCCGATTGAAATAAAGCCCGGAACCAATCAATACCTTTTCATCGGCGCCGAGCAGAAGCAATTAGGCGTTGGAACGCATTCAACGGAGCTGCTGCTCGCTGTTGATGATTACGTTGTGTCCCACAGGGTTACGCTGAACGTTGTTGAAGGCGTAACAGATTTCAATGGTGACACCGAACTGGAGATTGAGATTTCAAAGCCTTCAAACATCACGGTTGAAGGCACTGATGCTTCGGGAAAAGTCGGCAGGGGCAAAACACTGACGCTTAAGGCGCAGTACGCGAACCCGACATCTTTTGATTCGGGCTATTATTATGGCGCATTGCAGGTGCAGGGGCCAAGCCCTTACTTGTGCGATACCGCCCCGCAGTATTATTTCCACGGAAGCAATGTCGGGAAAGTGGTGAATTTTTCTTACACCGTGCCCTCAAATGCCCCTTTGGGGAATTATTCTGCGAAATCCTTTTCGTGGGAAACCTGCTCCGGCCAGCAATATGATGGTTTATGCCATTCAAGCTCAAGCTATTCATGCGTTGACCCGCCTTACGTGAACGAGTACCAGAGCGGGGCGCTTTTCGAGGTCATTTCCGGATGCACGAGCGGCGCGTGCTGCAACCTCAATTTCAACACTTTCAAGCCTTCAACCTCGGTTTGCGGGGACAACGTTTCAACAGAGTACAGGTGCGAGCCGAAGCAGAACAACTCGCTCAAGGGCGCGGACGTTCAGGTGAATTACAATGACCAATACTGTTCCGGCTCAGGCTCTGCGTGCGACGGCGGGGTCCTGAATGAAGAGAAGTGGTCTACTTTCAAACAATGCAATGACAACGAAATTTGCAATTTAAGCGCTTTAAGCTGTGACCCCGACCCTGTTACATGCTATTATGATTCGGACTGCGGCCCCACGGGCTGGACCTCGACGCCTTCATGTTCTCTGGAAAAAGTTGTGCAGGAATATACCACAAGCACGTGCGTAAACCCCAAAACTCTGGACAGCTACTGCCAATCCTCCAAGGAAACCCGCGAAAAAGTTGACTGCTCAGCGCAAAGCCTTTCATGCGTGGACGGCGCT
>DASRUO010000013.1:0-2302 GCA_035655375.1 archaeon
TGAACAATCTGCGCTACGACATCACAATTTTGCCCGCATTCAAGGCCGGCGGCGAATTCAACAAAACTTTCGGGCATTTTCACCCGAAAAAGCCGGGAACAAAAACATGGTTTCCGGAAGTTTACGAGGTCTTGCACGGGCACGCGCGTTACCTTTTGCAGAACGGGAAAGAGTTTCTCGTGTACGACGCGGAGCAAGGCGACAAGTGCCTGATGCTGCCGGGGTTCGCGCACGCGACAGTGAACGCCTCCGAAAAAGATGTTCTGGTGATGGCGAACTGGGTTTTTCCGGGGTTCAAATCCAATTACAAGCCGGTTGAAAAAAAAGGCGGAATGCAGTGGCTTTACACGGAGAAAGGATTTGAAAAAAACGGGCGCTACAAAAAGGTTCCGGACGTGAAAAAAATTTCGCCTAAAAATTTTGCTGAATTCGGTTTCACGGAAAAGCCGATTTACTCCGAAGCAATAAAGAGCCCGAAAAAGTTTGAATTCCTGTGGAAGCCGGAAAAATACCTGAAAGAATTCAGGAAATACAGGAAAGAGTAAAGCCTGAAAGCTACTGAAAAAATTTTTGGAAAATAAGGCAGAACTGTTTCCGGACAATCACGCGATGCTTATCTGCACGGCTTTAGAGATGTCGAAAGACAAAGGCAGGTCAAGCTTTGCCGTGAGAACCCATTTCACCGGTGAAATCGTTGTGCCCATGCCGAGCGTCTGCGCAACGCCCGCAATTGCCGCAACCGCGCCTTCAGGCTGCCGCGCATTTGCCTCAAAGCCCTGGTTCGGCGCCTGAATCGAGAACTCATATTCCCTTCTCCCTGAAGGGTATTCCTGCTCCTCGCCGAGGACGGCTTCATTAGAGTAAAGCGTGATTGTGCGGTTTGATTGCATCCTCTGCCCCCTTGAATTGATGGTTGTCCTGCGCTCCTCGCGTGTTGCCGTGAGAATGACGACAAGGCGCTTGGCTTTTTTGGGCTTGTTCAATTCAAGGATTGCCTTGCCCTGAATCGTTTCACCGCGCGCAAAACTTGTTTTTGGAATCTGCAAATCCATTTTGCCTTCGCCTAAGCCGAAAACCATGCATTCACCTGAAACAACTGGAATTCCATAAATAAAAACTTTTGTTTTCCGGAAAACTATTTCAGCTTCAGGCTTTTCACCAAATCAACGGTTCTCTGCGCGTAGCCCATCTCGTTGTCATACCATGCAACGACCTGAACAAGGTTGCCGCCGATTACTTTCGTGAGCCCGGAATCGAAAACGCTGGAATGAAGGTTTCCAATCACGTCGCTTGAAACAATCGGTTCGGCTGTGTATTCAAGCACGCCTTTCAGGAAACCTTTCGAGGCCTCAAGCATTGCGTTGTTCACCTGCTCAACTGAAACGTTTTTCTCCAGCTCAACCGTCAAATCAATGAGCGAGCCGTCGGGCACCGGAACGCGGATTGCCTTGCCGTCGATTTTTCCCTTCAAAGCTGGAATGACTTTTCCCGCGGCCTCGGAGGCGCCCGTGCTCGTTGGAATTATATTAAGTGCGGCCGCGCGCGCTCTCCTCAAATCCTTGTGCGTTCCATCCACGAGGTTCTGGTCAGCCGTGTAGCCGTGAATCGTTGTCATGAAGCCGCGCTTCACGCCGAACCTGTCATTAAGCACGCGGAGCACCGGCATTAAACAATTGGTTGTGCAGGAAGCGTTGTCGATAACGCCTGAGCTTGAAGCGAGCTTATCAGTATTGACCCCCATCACAAAGCTTTCAATGTCGCCCTTTCCCGGCGCGGAAATGATGACTTTTTTCGCGCCCGCCTTTAAGTGGCCGCCGGCGTCATCCCTTCCCCGGAAAATTCCGGTGCTTTCAATTACAACATCAACGCCGAGCGCTTTCCATGGAAGCTCCTCGGGCTTGACCCTTTCGGAAAGCACTTTCACTTTCACGCCGTCAAGGATGAGCGTGTCGCCCTTGACCTCTATTGCGCCGGAAAACTTTCCATGAACCGAATCGTACTTGAACAGGTCCTTCGCGCTTTCAATTCCTTGAGGGTGGTTGACAACCCATTCAATGCCTTTCTCTTTCAGGCCGCGCCTTAAAACAAGCCTCCCGATCCTGCCAAAACCGTTGATTGCAATTTTCAATTGAAAACCCCCGAAAAGTGTGAAAGGAATAGAAAAAAAGTGAATTTAAACCTATTCCAAAGAGCTGCTTCGGATATTTTTTGGGGTTGTTAAAATCGTTATCGGATTTTCGGCTTGTATTTTTTGGCTCTCGCTAGCGTTCTTTCAAAATGAGCTTGCACTTCATCCCGATAT
>DASRUO010000014.1:0-4284 GCA_035655375.1 archaeon
GAAAAAAAGGCCGTGGGCTCGAAAGTGTTTTCGTGCTTCCGGTCTGATACGGAGAGCCCCGCGCGGAAGAGGAATATCGGAATCGGTAAGGCAAGGGCTCCGATAATAGCCTTCACGGACGATGACTGCATTCCGGACAAAAACTGGCTTGAGGAAATACTCGTGAAATTCGGCGGGGAAAAAGGAATTGCGGGCGTCGAGGGCCTCACTTACACAAAGGGGAGGAAAGAGCTGTATTCCAATGCGCCGGTGAACCTGAAAGGAGGATTGTTTCCGACATGCAACCTCTCATTCAAGGCAGGCGTCTTGCAAAAAACCGGGGGTTTTGATGAAAGCTACCGCTTTTACAGGGAAGATACAGATGTTGCCTTCAGGGCCATGGAGCATGGCAGGGTTGTATTCTGCGAAAAGGCCAAGGTGTTTCACCCGCAAAGAAGGGTAGGCCTGATGAGGCCCATTGAAACACTCAGCCTTTTGAAAGAGGACGTAAGGCTTTTCAAAAAAATGCCGGAAAAATATGTGAAGTTTCTAGGGAAAGGATTTGTTTTGGATATGATAAAAGTAATTGCGGCATGGGTGTTTTTGCTGATTGCAGCAGTGAATTTGGACAACACGATTATAATATCAGGGGCAATTATTGGCTACTGTATTTTTTGGGTAATGGTTATTTGGGGCTGGCAGGCAAAAGGGGCGCAGGCAAGCATACCGGAATTTTTTGTCTTCGCCATTTTGAACTTGTTCAGGGGAATCCTGTTCCCGTTCTATTTCCTGTATTATTGGGCGGCGGTAAAATGAATGTGCTGCTCCTGACAATTACAAGCGACAAGAGGGTTAAGGCCGGGGTTGAAACATACAACGAATATTTGAAGAATGTTTTTCCGGGGCTGAAAATCATTGCTTATGAGGATGTTGAACACGGTTTTTTTGACACGTTTTCACCCGTGAAAGACGTGATGAAGGCATTCCGGGTTTGCCGGCACGTGAAAAAAAATATCGGGGCGCTGAAGCCGGGCCTCGTTATAACGAACGGGATGATGGGGTGGAACATCGCAAAAAAAGATGTTGATTGCCCGATAGTGAACATTTCCCACGGAACCTATGCGGGCCTCGCGGACAACGCTATAAGGCCCGGGCTGGAGTTTTGCAGGACAAGGTTTGTTTACGCTTTTTTTGAAAAAATGAGCGCGCGGAATGCATCTGCAGTGGTATCGAACTCAAAATTAACAATGGAGCTGAACAAAAAATATTACGGCGTTGACTCAACTGTCATTTACAACCCCGTGGACACTAAAACCTTTAAGCCAATGGAAATGAAAAAAGCGAGGGAAAAGCTTGGCTTAAACACCGGGAAAAGAATCGGCCTGTTCGTTGGCAGGCCGGAATACCAGAAGGGCTTTGACCTGTTTGAAAAAATCGCGGGCATTAAGCCGGAAATAAATTTTGTTGCAATCACTTTCCCGAAAACCGGAACAACGAGGAATGTGAGGGGGGTTTCGGCAAGGGACAGGAAGGAGCTGGCACTGTATTATGCGGCGGCGGATTTCGTCGTTTTCCCCTCAAGGTTCGAGGGTTTTGGCTTTGTACCAATAGAAGCATTATCATGCAACACGCCGGTTATTTCAGCCGATGTCGGCGTGGTCAGGGAAATTGAAGCTTATGGGCTGGAGAAAGTGGCCTCAATGGATGCGCCTGAATGGGGAAGGGTGATTGACAGGGCTCTCGGCAAAAAAAGCAGGCCAAGCACTGCCGGATTGATGGGGGAGAAGCTTGGTTTTGGAAAGTTCAGGCGGGAATTCCTCGAACTTGCAGGCAGGCTATAGTAAACCAGGAAAGTTGTGCGGCATTTCGGCTTGGTTTACTGGACAGCAAACCTGAAAATATTAATGAAATAGTTTATTGGTTTGCCATAACCAAGAATTAAAATACTTTATCAATCAGTTTTATAGTCTGGGAAGGTAGGCAAAAAAATGAAGAAAATCATTATTACAGGGATAACGGGTTTTGCGGGTTCGCACCTCACAGAGCATATCCTGAACAACAGGCTTGGGGAGATTCACGGCACTTTCAGGGGAAAGAGCACGGACCTTGCAAACATCATGCACATTAAGGACAAGCTGAACCTCATGAAGTGCGACATTACTGATTATTTCGTGGTCAAGCAGACAATTAAGGAAATTGACCCCGACTATATTTTCCACCTCGCGGCGCAGTCCTTTGTGCCCGAATCATGGAAGTCGCCGAGGGAAACGCTTGAGACAAACATCATGGGTGCACTCAATGTTTTCGAGGCTGTGAGGGAAGTCAACCCGGAAATAAAGGTGCAGATTGCCTCGAGCAGTGAAATTTATGGCTTGGTGCACGAGGATGAAACCCCGATAAAAGAGTCAAACCCTTTAAGGCCGCTCAGCCCTTACGGGGTGAGCAAAGCCGCTATGGACCTTCTCGGCTACCAATACAATAAGAGTTACGGCCTGAAAATCGTGAGGACACGCGCGTTCAACCATACCGGGCCCAGAAGGGGAGATGTGTTTGTGGCCTCGAACTGGTCGAAACAGATAGCCCAGATTGAGAACGGAACCCAGGAACCTGTGCTGATGGTCGGCTCGCTGACCTCAAAAAGGGACTTCACGGATGTAAGAGATGTTGTGAGGGCTTACTGGCTCTCGCTTGAAAAATGCGAACCTGGGGAAGCATACAACATCTGTTCTGGAACCACGCGCACCATGCAGTCCATTCTGGACAAGCTTATGTCTTTTACGGACAAGAAAATTTCTGTCAAAGAGGACCCGAAAAGGCTGAGGCCTTCAGACGTGAAAGTGCTTCTGGGAGACCACAGCAAATTCACCAAACAGACAGGTTGGAAGCCAGAGATACCGTTTGACAAAACGCTGAAAGACCTCCTTGATTACTGGAGAGAAAAACTGGCTTAAGGAAATCTGGCTGTAGCCGGATGCAGGCTTTTCACATGGGCGCTTTGCTGGAAATATTCAGGTACGCGGCAATAATTTCAGGAAACAACATACTGATTTCCATCATCAACTTTGCCGCTTTCCTTGTGATGCTGAATGCCCTTGGAACTTATGGTTTCGGCCTGCTGACGCTCGCACTGTCCGTCCTTTCAGTTGCAACCTTTTTCATAGAGCTCGGTTTCGGGAGGGTCATTGTTTCGGATGTTTCAAAAGAACTGCACCAAAACAACATGGAACAGGCATCCGGATTGTTTTTAGGCTACATTTTTTTCGTGCTCTTTTCAACAACCCTTCTCGCAGGCATGCTGTTTTTTTTCGCCGGCCATGTTTCCGCTTATTTCGGGAAAGACCTTGTCCTGATAATACAGCTGATCGCGGCCCTTGTGTTCCTCAGCGGAGCCAAGACGGTTGTTTCAAGCGCTTTCCACATCGTGGCGGATTTCGGGAAGTACGCTTCATTCCTTTTTGCCGACGCGCTCTCAAAACTCGCCCTTGTTTACCTGTTTGTCACGTTCATATCCGGGACTGTGGAGGCGGTGCTGCAGGCATTTATTGCAAGCGGCATCCTGACAATAGCGGTTTTCCTGTTTTTTATCCCTAAGGAAATTGCGGAAATCACAAGGATGCGTTCAAACCCATGGCTGTTTTTTGAGATGGCAAAAAGGCACGGCAAATGGGTCGCGGTCTTTTCACAGCTGAGGAGCATTGAGTCAAGCATTTCCCCGTGGATAGTGGAATTTTTTTTGGGGGTGAACGCTGTCGGGATTTACGGCGCACTGACCAAAGTGCAGGTCCTTATTATTAGGGTTTTCGAGCCGCTTGAGACAATCTTTTACCCTCTTGTAAGCAGGTTCGGGAACTTTAATGACTCGCGGAAAATTGTTTTCAGGGCGACAAAATACATTCTTTTCGTCTCGCTCCCTTTCATCATTGCCGCAGTGATTTTTTCGGAATACATTTTGAGCGTTGTCCTCGGGCAGGGCTTTGAAAAGTATGCCGCTGTTTTCATGGTGCTGCTCCTCACAGTGGTCATTTTCATACTCAACATGCCCATGAAGCCTTTGTTCTTCAACCTTAAGGCCCAGAAGAGCCTCACGGTTATTTCAGCCGTACTTCTGGCGTCAACACTTGCACTGGGCTCGGTCCTGGCTTTTTATTTCGGCCTCATCGGGATGGCGGCGAACAATGTTTCCACCGCCTTTATCGATTTGTCCCTGAAAAACAGGTTCATGAAGAAGGTTTCCGGCGAGAAGTATTCCATAAGGGAAATGCTGTTCCTTGACAAGGCAGACATTGACCTCGCGAAAAAAATTTT
>DASRUO010000015.1:0-11064 GCA_035655375.1 archaeon
CGGCGTCATATCACCGTGGCGACGAAAAGCATCGTGACCGAGATGAGCGCCATTATCGCCATCAGTATCAGCGAGTCAATCGTGAGCGCCTGCCCTGAAAGAGTCCAGAACTGGTAAAGCACTGAAAGGCCGAAAATCAACCCAAGCACCCACAAAGCGTTCGAGATGAACCTGTTCCTTCCCCCAATGCCCTTGATTTTCACCTCGTTCATGTCCACCTGTGTCTGCCGAACCGCCTCCCCCAATTCATTGAGCTTTGTCCTCACGCGGTCGTTTAATTCATTGATTCTGCCGATGTTGTCCTTTATCTGCTCCTGAAAGGTCTTGCTCTGGCCCGTGATGTCTTTCTCGTAATCCTTGAGGTCGCTGATAACCGCTTTGGTCAGCTCCGTCCTCATGCCTTCCGCGGAGCTCATCGCCTCCTCCTCGATGAATTTTTTCATCACGGGCTTTTCTTCCTCAATTTCCTTTTCCACGATTTTCTTGATTTCGCCTTTCAGCAGCGAGAAAGTGTCCGCCTGCCCCAGAAGCAGCAGGCGCTTGGCCTTTTCAGGCTCAACGCCCAAGTCCTTTAAGGTTTTGATTATTTTTTCCTCGCTTTCCCCTTCGCGCACCATCTTGTCTATTACCTCGATGATGCTTGCCTCGCCTTTCGCCATCACTCAACACTGACCCTTTGCCCGAATTGTTTGATAGTATTTGCAATGTTCACATTAAAATTTATTGTGGTCTCGCCTTTCTGAACCGGAAGAAGCGAATAGGAAACGGCCCTGCATTCCCCCGCGGCAATTGTGACGACATCGGTCCTGTTCGGCTCGGAGAAGAAACCTTTCTCGTGCGTTTCCTCAATCTTCACCTGCGCCTCTTCCTTCTTGTTATTGCACGCTTCAACGGCGAATGAAAAGCTTTTCCCGAAGCCTATGCCGTCTGGAAAATTAAGCTTCACCGCAACATCGCTCTGCGCCTGCAGCACGACCGTTTTCTCAATTGTTGAATGGAAAGGGCTTTCAAGCACAAGGACAATGCTCTGCGAACTCACATCATCAAAAAAAACCCGTTTCCTTTCATGCGGCAGGAGCCTCGGAAAAAAGTTGAGGTCTTTTTCAGCCGTTCCTGGCGCCTCCATGTACTTGAGGCTCACGTTGTTTATCGCCCGGTCCGTGGTGTTTTCAACGTAAACTATTTTCGAAGAGTTTTCAGCGTCAAAATCCTCGGTAATTGCGAGGCCGCTGTTGAACATGAAAAGGTAAATTATTATCACGCCGAAAATGAAGTACACAATCAGGAAAGCGAATCTCACCCTAGCCGCCTTTTCCGGAATCATGCTTTAATGTTTGTTTTCCCTTCTTTTAAATTTATCCGCCCTTTCAGCAAATCGTTTAAAAGCATTCTCGCCGCGGCGTTCGTATCGGGCTTTCCGCCCTTCAGGAGCCTGTTTTTTCCGGAAGCGATTTTTTCAAGCAATTCCTCGCCGTCACGCGCCGAACCAACCCCGTAAAACGCGATTGTTTCCGGGCCGCTGTTTTTCAGCAAAAGGTCCGCAACATCCAGGCCCGTGCCTTCAAGGTCTTTCACTTGCTCGGGATTTTTCACGCCGAGCAGCGCCATGAGCGTTTCATCATGTTCGTGCAGCGGTATGATTCCGGGCGAATCAATAAGCGTTATTTTTGCGCCAATCCTCACGTTCCTCAGGCCCTTGGTGAATCCTGCCGTGGAAGAGGTTGGCGCGCTTTTCCTGCCTTTAAGCATGTTTATCACCGAGCTCTTGCCGGTGTTAGGATAGCCGAACACCGCCGCCTTTCCCGGCATCCCGCCGAGTATGCCGGCTATTGCGCTCTTCAGCCTTGCAACGCCCTGCCTTTTCTTCGCGGAAACGAAAACGGTTTTCAATCCCCCCGCTTCAATCCCCCTTTTTATCAGCTTCGCCGCGCGCAGGGAAATCAAATCAGCCTTGTTCAGCACGAGCAGCAGCTTTTTCCCCGAAGCCTTCACGCGCCCCTCAAACTCAAAATTCCTTGTCCTTTCCGGAAAGCGCGCGTCGACAACCTCGATTGCGACATCGGAGCTTGAAAGGATTTTCCGCACCATGTCATTGTAGTTCATAAGCTTTCACCGGATTTTTTCCGCGAAATTTTTGCGTGTATTTTTTAAAGCAGCTTCAAATCTTTAGTGTACTTATTGATTTCACTTTCAGGCGCCGGGCCCACGCCGATGCAAGTAGGTTCGCCGGCCTCAATCTGCGTTTTGCCCGCGTCGTGTATGAGCGCCGCGGGGAAAAGGTTTTTCAGCTTTTCAAACAGCCCAAGCAGCTCCTTTTCCGAGCCGACCTTTAAAACGATTTTCGCCTGCCCGTGCGCCTTCCATTCATCAATCCACTTCGGCATTTTCCTCATGGTTTTCTCGTAGGCCTCAAGCGAAGCGTGCGAACATTGCACGGCGATTTTTCCCTTCCCCATGCCGAGGTCCGAGCGGACAATCATTACCTGCTTGAGCTCCATAAACTAATTGAACGGCGTCAAAGAATATATTTGTTGCTCTTGAATGTGGTCTGAATTAGATTAGTGTTGTTAAATCAATTATTCCGAAAATTCCCAAAAGCATCACAATAAACAGTATTGCTAGTAGAACAAGCCCCAATTTTAGCAGTATTTTTGGATAATACATTTTCGTCCAGATTGGGTAAGGGCCGACGCTTTCAAATGTCGGTTTTACTGTTGATTTCCCTGCGGCATATTTCTTTTGGATTTCTTCTTGCGTTTCTTTAGGCACCTCAACAAAATTGTCAGTGTAATCGCAATTCCTGCAGGTCGGAAACGGCATCGCAGCTTCACCTGTTGTCTTGTAAGTAAAGTCTTCCGATCCGCATCTCGGGCAAACTTTAATCAGTTTTTCATCGGCCATTATTCAATAAACTTGTGAAATATATAAAAACAATCCTTTTCAAACAACATTCTAAAAGCGGCTCCCTTCAACAGGTTCTTGGAATATATTTGTTGCTCTTTCAGGTAACCTGATTTTGAGCGCTTTTATTTTTCCTCACAGTTTGCCCAGCGCCATTGTCAGCGTTCCGGCAAGGGAATAATAAACAAGCCCAAAAACAGCGTTTATGGAGGGGCTGATGGCTGGATTAACCACGACAATTGTATTTGCCCACAAGAGGATTGCCATCGCAATGAATAATGACGCCGTAAGGATTGCTGATCACCTGCCGGCTTTCTTATATTCTAGGGATCCGACATCAAGCCTGCTGATTTGAACGAATTTTAATGCGGTGGATGCCAAGAAAGCAATGAAAACGAAAAAATAGCCGTTTGCAAGCAATATGGCGGCGGCCCACAAAATGAAGAACAAATACCCGAAAGCAATTTTCAGCATTGTATTTTTCCCCCTCAAAAAATTGGGGGCGTTATTCTGCCAATCCAACGCGGAGTAATGCAGGCGTGAAATAAAAACAGACGCGAATTCCGCGATAAAAAAAACCGCCGCGGTTTCAATCACGTTAAAATAATCAAAACCAATAAACGCGGCCAAAAACACCGCCGCAAGGGAAAAATAATACGCGGCATTCAGCTTGTCCATGAAAACATTGCCGCCTTAAACATTTAAGTGTTTATGCAGGCTTAGAGGGAATTTTCCTTGCAGCCCGCGGGTCTCCGTGATTTTCCGCTTCAGCCGCCGGGCCTTCCGGCATGTGGAAACGCTTATTAACCTGTTATTAATATATTATTGCAGGTTTTTTATGGGGAAGATGCTCACGGTAGAGGTTGATGACAATTATGCCAAGGGAATCGACAGGCTCATTTCATCAACCGGTTTCTATTCTTCGAGGAGCGAGTTCCTGAAGGATTCAATCAGGAAAAACCTCGCGGAAATGCTCGGCATGAGCGAAAGCCTGAAGCTGATACGCAAGGAAACGGAAAAGCTCGCCGCGAAGGTTAGGGCAAGGGGAGGCCCCATAAAAATTTCAAAACGCGAGAGGCTACTCATGGCAAAACGGTTTGCAAAAGAGAAAGGCATCCGCTAGTATTCGCCGGGCTCCAGAATTTCTATAAGGCGCTTTACCTTTTCAAAGTCTTTCAGGTTGAAAGTCACTATGCAGCCGCACCCAAAGTGGATGGCTATTGCCGCATGCATTGAGTCCGGAAAATGCAGTTCTCCTGTTTTTTCCAGTGAAACTCCTTCGGAATCAACCACTTCAGTTTTCGCCCCGTTATTTTCCAAATACCTTAATACCTCTCCCTTGCTTAGAAATGTTATTTTCTGGACTTCCCTGAAAAACCAGTCCGATAAAACCAATACGGAGCCCTTGTTTTTTACGCGTTCCAGAAACATTTCAGCCTCCACGAATAGCCCTCTGGAGTTTTTCCCCATTTCCCTTTCAAAAAGGGAAATGAAAACGTTGGAGTCAAGGTAAACGCGCATACAGGAAGCCTTGGCGCCCCCCCTTTAAATAGCCCTTCAGGGCTCACTGCCGGTGCCACCGAACAAAATTTAAACCTCCTAAGCCGTTTTTTTACCATGCCGCGGAAGCGTTTAAGACCGGAATATTTTACTTCGAGCAGCGTCTCAAGGGAAAGATACCTGTTTGAGAGGCTCAGCGACCACAGGGAATTGAAGCCCAAAGAAGCCGGAGACCACCCGTACCGTGAAATTTTCAGTGCAGCCGCGGATTCCGCGCTCACACAACTGGAGTCCGGATCATACTATCCGGTAAAGCGCATCAAAAGCCGGCTTCATTACACAAAATTTCTTGAAGGCCTGCAGGGCATGGCGCTGGCATTGGGGCAGAGGGATGAATTAGAGCTTAAGATTTTAAACAAAAAACCCGTTTCCGCGCGGGAAGTGAAAAAACTGGGAGATTCCGAGAAAACCATTTCAGAATTTTCCGGCGGCATGAAAGGCCTTATAGTGCAAGCGTTTGAGAGCGAGGAAACAGCCAAAGAGTTCATGAATTTTTTCTGGGATGGCGTGTTGCGGATTCAGAGGGCATTTGATACAAGCAACGCAAGGCGTGTTCCATTAAAGCCGCTGTAAAAATTTTCCTGTTCACGCGCCCTCAAAAACCCGGTGCCGGTTTTTCGCGGTGCTCTTCGCTTCCGTGCAAATCGTTTTCGCGCACAATAACTGTAATGGGTTCCTGCATGGGCTTTTCCTCTTCCGCAGGCGCTTCCTCTGCAGGGGCTTCATCGGTTTCTTCCTGCACCTGCCCTTCTTCCCGTGCGGGCTCTTTCCCGGCCTCTTTTTCCGGCTCAGGTTTCCCGCGCTCCAAATCCATGCCCTTGAAAGTGATTTTTTTAGTGATGCCTTTCTCGCCCCAGAGGTATGTGAGGGTTTTTTCCTCGCCCCTGAAAAGCCAGAAGCTCCTGTCCTGCGGCTGCTCATAGCCTTTAAGCGTGAAAACCCTGCTGTATTTCATCTGGACCTTATCGCCTTTCAACTGCACCAGCGTGAAAATCTTCTCATCATGCCCATTTGCCCTGATGGTGTCAAAACCGTCGTTTTCAAGCGCCATGAATTCTTCCGTTTCAGCCTTTTTCCTGAACGGCGGCTTCCACTCCGATTCAATTGTCTTGACCTCAAAAACAGCTTTCATGGAAAAAAGTAATGCCGCCGTAGTTTAAAAGGTTTGCTGTTGCCTCAAGGCAAGGCATTGTTCTTTTCTTTTTGATGAACCTTTTTATTTTCTTACAAGAAAAGAAAAAGGTTCCGCACCGGCACTGACGCCTAAATGCATTTAAAAACCCCGGACAATTGATTCTTGTATGGACATTTCCCGCGTAATCAATGAGGCGGTGAGCTTCATCAATTCAGGAGAGGAGAAAAAGAAGGGCGTTGCGGAAAGGCTCGCGCCGCTGAAGAAAGAATCCTTCCATTCCGCTTCAGCTGAAATTCCGGAGAAAAGCCTTGTTTTTCCCGTGCATAAATGGGTTCCTGAAGGCCTTGTCGCAGGCGTTGATTCGGGCTTTGTCGCGAAACGCCTCGCTTCGCTGGACATTGTTTTAATCCGCGCAGTCGGAGTGGTGTTCAATTACAGCGATGGAAAGGTTGTTGAAGCAAAGTATTACCCCGGCTTTTTCAGGTTTCCCGAACCGCACTTGAGCAACGGCGCTTTAGAGGAAGATGAGGCGCAGCAGAGCAAGAGCCTTATGCGCCTGAGGGAGGAAGTCAATACAGCCAAGAAAGTGATAGAGCTCCACTCGCCCAAGTACTGCTTCATTGACGGAAGCATTGTGCCCCAGTTTCAGGACAAGCCGCGCAAGGATTCAAACATCGCGAAGGATTATTCCGGAATCATTAAGGAGTTTGAATCGCTTTACTCCTTCGCGGAGGGAAAAAACTGCACGCTCATTGCAACAGTTGAGGATTCCCGCGGCTCAAGGTTCAGGCAGATAATGCAGGAAGTGGTTCTGCCGAAAAACGGCGCCGTGGGCGCCGAACAGCTGGACGGTTTTTTCGATTCCGCGTTCCTGGATTATTTTCTCGCTGAAGGTGAAAGGACTTTCGCTTTCACTTACACGAAAAACATCAAACAGCATCCGGTTCTGCAGGATTTTTCAAAGGAGTGGGGCAACAAAATCCACGGCTTCTATTTGAAGCCTTCCGCGCTTGACAGGCCTTTACGCGTTGAATTCATTTCCAAAGGAAACCTGAAGGAAAAAGCCGATGAAATCGCCTCGGTTGTTTACGCCTTAAGCTCCCTGCACCGCGAGTACGCTTATCCTTCCGTTCTGATTGAGGCCGATTTCCACGCAAAGCTCAAGCCGAACGAAATCGACATTGTTTTCAGCAAAATCATGGACAAGCTCGGGAATTCCTTGAAGCTGAGGATGCGGAGGGATAACAGGCCGTTTTGAACTTTTTTAACCTGTTCGGAGCATTTTTTTTGCGGGGTATTTTATATGGCGGAAATGTCCAGGGTGATTTGCCCGAAATGCGGCTCGAAAAGCCTCGAGAAAACGCTTTCAAAAGGCTTCCAGTTCAGGTGCAGGAAGTGCGGCTTTGAAGGGCAAGCTGTGAGTGATGTGTTTTGAAAACAAAAGCTGAAAAGCCGGTGAAGTTCTGCCCGAAGTGCGGCTCAACAAATGTAAAGCCCATTTATTTCATGGAAAGCGTTGACAACCGTGTGCAGTGCATTAGCTGCGGCACGATTGAATTGCCTTTCGAGGGCGATGAAAAATTCCGTAAAAATTTTCTGGGGGGTTTGAAGAATGGAAAAAAAGCCTGAAGCGGAAGAGATAGGCACCGTGATAAGCACGCTTGAAGGGCCGTCGCCCAGCAGCCTCGATTTCGTTGTTTACGCGGGAAAAATACACCGCGGCCAATACATTGAGCTGGATTACACCGAGGGCACGCTTGTCGCGCTTGTAACCGATGTGGTGAAGGCCAACCGCTATTTTGAAAGGGTTGAATCAGTGAAAGAATTCGAGAGCGCGGGAAGCAAGCTTTTCGAGCAGTTTCCGGCATCGGAGTGGGAATACCTTGTCGCCAAGACCAGGCCTCTGGGGGTTTATTCTCATGAGGGCCTCATCAAGCGCTCAACTTTCCCGCCTTCGCCGGGTGCAAAGGTCAGGGTCGCATCAAAGAAAACCCTCGAAAATTTTCTTGGCTTAGACCTTGAAAAAGGATTAATGCTCGGCGAGATAGAACACCACGGGGTTTCCGTAAAATTGAACCTTTCAAGGCTTTTCCAGAAACACCTTGCGATTCTGGCAATGAGCGGCGCGGGGAAGTGCGTAAGCCCCGATACAAAGATATTTCTTGATGGCAGAGCCCAAAAAACAATTGGCGAGATTGTGGACGCAGTGCTGGAAAAAAACAAGAGAATTGAAGACGGCGTGGAATTTTGGGAAGAGGATTTTGATATTAAATCTTACGGAATTTCAACAGTCAAAGGGGCTGTGAACCCCGGAAAAATATACGGTTATTACCGCAGAAAGGCCCCCGAAAAAATGATTAAAATAAAGACGCGTACGGGAAGGGAACTTGAGGTGACTGCCGAGCACATGGTTCCGGTATTTGCCGGCCGGATTGAGTGGAAGCAGGCCCAGCAAATTTCCGGAAAAGACTATTTATTTTTGCCTAGGATTGCATGGGTGGGCACAAAATCCAAAATTGATTTCACTTCTACAGCATCCAAATTGCGGAATGTCGTGTGTGAAAACGGCTATGCTATGCAGAAACAATCCAAGCTTTCCACGAGGCTCACACATGACGTTGATGTGCGTTTCGCAAGGTTCATGGCATATCTCATCGCCGAGGGCCACAACACCCTAAAATCAAGGATTAATTTTTCAAATGAGAACCCGTTGATACAGGCTGATTTTGCCGGCATTTGCAAGGAAAAATTTGGTTTGGCTGTAAAGAGAGCAAAACCCAAAGAAGAGTTGCTGATCGATTCCGTTGTACTAGCAAGGTGCCTGAACCTCTTTGGCTTCACGAATTCCAGCTGGACAAAATTCATCCCCGACGAAATATTGCAAAGCGAAACAGGGGTTCTGCAAAACTTCATTTCTGTTTTCTTGGATTGTGACGGCTATGTTAACCCAAGCAAGCCTGAAGTGGACATTACTGTTGCGAGCAAAAGGCTTGCGGACGGGCTTGAGGAAATGCTCTCCAAGCTTGGAGTAGTGGCACTGCGCAGAATAAAAACGGTTGACGGCGAGCAATATCAGAGGGTGGTGGTGAGCGGTTCCGGAGAAATCCGCAAGCTTGGGGGCTTGAATTTGCTTATTGATTACAAAAAATCTGCCTTAGACAAATGGGCCCGCACAAAACCCAACACAAACATTGATGTAGTGCCTAACCTGCATCCGCATTTTCAAGAAATTCTTTCCCTGCTGAGAATGCCACAGCCACAACAGGAATCACCCGGCATAATTAATTACCTTTCAAGAAAAGACAATCCTTCCAGGGAAAGTTTGAGGGTGCTTATCGGGGCTTTTGAAAAGCGTGCAGGTGAACTCGAAAACACATTGGCAAAAACAAATGCTTTTTTGCAAACAATTCCCCACATCCCGGAAAGTGACGCCCTTGAACTAGTAAAAACTGCGCATGCTGAAGGGTTTTATTTCAAACAAATATCCGCAGGGAGCGGAGTTTCAAGCACAACTGCGCGAAGAGTGGTGAGGCAACTGACTTTTCCCACGAATACAGTTTTTCTGCTGGCTAGAAACGTATTGAAGTCTCGCGGCCAAACATCTGCTGCTCTTGATGCCGCCTGTTCGGTTGACCGCAATAAATTGCTTTCAGAAATAAAGGCTCTTTGCGAGGCCCTTGGGCATTCAACAGAGGAATTATGCAGAAATAGCGGTTCCCATGAGAGATTCTTGTATGAGCATTCCATGGGCCGAGGCGAAGCAAACCATTCCGTGGTTTTGGCTTTTGCCGACTCTCTTAAGAAACTTTCCGAAGAAGCGTTTCAGCACTTGGCGGAGGCGAGAGCGCGAATATCTGTACTGAAACAGTTTTGCCAAATGAACGTGTTTTTTGATAGCGTGAGAAGCGTTCAGAAAATAAGGCCGCACTACAAATACGTGTATGACCTTTCGGTTGAAGACTCCAACTTTGTTGCAAACGGTATAGTCATTCACAACAGCTATCTTGTTTCAGTGCTTTTAGAGGAATTGCTTGAAAGAAAAAAGGAGGACGGCCGCCTGGCCGTGATTGTGATGGACGCGCACGGCGAGTACAGCTCTTTCGCCGAGCCCCCAATGGATTCAAAGCACAAGGATTTTTCATCCAAGACAAGGTTTGTGAAGGCATCCGAGATTAAAATCGGCGTTCCGAAACTTTCAACAGGGGCGCTTTCAGCCATCCTGCCCGAGCTTTCGCCCGCGCAGAAAAGGGACTTGGCCAAAGTCATTGAACAGCTTAACGCCGAAATGAAATCAGGCCTGGGCCCTTTTGATTTCGCCGCGGTGAAATCCGAGATTGTGAAGGACAATGATATGAAGGACGCGACGAAACAGGTTCTGCTCGGCCTGGTCCTCTCGCTTGAACAGCTGCGCCTCTTCGCGAAAACCGACAACCCGAGCATCAATGATTTGGTCAGGCCGGGCCAGCTTACCGTAATAGACCTGAGCGACGTCATTGAAATGAGGAAAAAGCAGATAATCGTGGCTTACTTCGCGTCAAAGCTTTTCAACGAAAGGCGCAGGCTCAGGGTGCCGCCCTTCTGCATGGTCCTTGAGGAATCGCACCAGTTCGCGCCGGAAAAGGTTTCAAGGGCGGGCGCAATCAGCAGGGGCATCATTGAAACAATCGCGCGCGAAGGCAGGAAATTCGGCGCAAGCGTCTGCCTCATTTCGCAGAGGCCCGCGGGCCTTTCAACAACAGCGCTGAGCCAGTGCAATACCCATATCATACTCCGCGTGACAAACCCTTACGATTTGGACCACATCAAGCAGACAAGCGAGGGCATAGACCAGCGCACTTTGGACATGATTACCTCGCTGCGCACGGGCGAAGCCATAATTGTCGGAGAGGCAGTGAACTACCCCGTTTTTTTGAAGGTGAGGAAAAGGCTTTCGCAGGAGTCAAGGCACGAGAAAACCCTTGAAAAGGCGGCCCTCGAATTTGAGGAAGCGAAAGAGGAAGCCCGCAAAGACATTGAGGATTTGCTCTGAATTCAGGGCTTTTTGCTTTTCCGCAGGCTTGTCATCCAATATAATTGTTTTTCATTTCCATTTCCTTGATTGTTCCTTCGCTTACTTTTATTTTTCTTTGCGCAATTTTTTCAATGAAGTAGCGGTCGTGTGATATTGCCAAAATGGCGCCGTCATAGTTCAGGAATGCTTTTTCAATTATTTCTCGCGCATCAATATCCAGATGGTTTGTGGGCTCATCCAGCAGGAGCAGGTTGGGTTTTTCGAGAAGAATTTTTAGCAGATTAAGCCTTGATTTTTCTCCCATGGACAGTTGTGAAATCGGCTTGAACACTTCTTCATCTGTTACAAATCCTGCCATAGAAAGGCTTTGGCGGGTTTTAGACAAATCTTTTAGCATGAAATATATTTCATCATACAATGTGGCGCCCTGTGTGAGGTCTTTTAGTTCTTGGTCCAT
>DASRUO010000016.1:0-3270 GCA_035655375.1 archaeon
GGCTGAAGCGAAAAAAATTGATGCCGTGCTTATTGATACCGCGGGAAGGCAGGAAACGAACAAAAACCTTTTGGAGGAACTTAAAAAAATCGTGCGGGTTGTGAAGCCTGACATCAAGATTTACGTTGGCGAGGCCTACACGGGGCAGGCGCTGCTGCAGCAGGCGCGGGAATTCAATGAAGCGATAGGCATTGACGCTTTTGTTTTGACAAAGATTGACGCGGACGCGAAAGGCGGCACAGCGATTTCACTGCTTTACACGCTCAAAAAACCGATTCTTTTCGTGGGAACAGGGCAGAAGTATTCCGATTTGAAAGAGTTCGAGCCGGGGTTCATAATTGAAAGGATTGTTTAAGGGATTGTTTTCACCGGAAATTAAAACAGGGGCCTGAAACGCGTGCCCTTTAAAAGGTTTTGTTGAATCAAAATGTAAGTGGTTTTATGAAGGTTTCAGAATTGAAGGCAAGGGCGGCAGTGCCGGAAATAGAGCTTGAAATCGTCTCCAAAGGCGAGGTAAGGCAGTGGACCAATGAAAAGGGTTCCGGAAAGGTTTGCAGCTGCGCGGGCAAGGACAAGTCTGGCGAAATCAGCGTGAGCCTCTGGAACGACCAGATTGAGCAGGTTGAGGAAGGCAACAAAATCAAAATCTCGAACGGCTGGTGCTCGGAATTCAAGGGTCAGTTGCAGGTTTCAACGGGCAAGCAGGGAAACCTTGAAGTGTTGAAATAAACCGTTTTCGGCAATTTTTCAAGTTGGCTTTCTTTTTCAGCGTGCTTGGGCGGCGCTTTCCGCACCGGCAGGCAACCCCCTCAAATTCTTTTTAAGTGTTGGCAACCCGATTAATTGAATGAATAAAAATCCTGTAAAAGGAAAACCCCAGGCGGACGCGCAGAAGGGAAGAATCCCGAGGACTAATACAATTATCATATTTGTCTGCCTTTCCATAATCGGGGCAATAGTAATCATTTACCCTTTAATCGACAGGCCGATAGGGTTAGATTTATTAGGGACAATCAGCCTATTGTTTGTGGTGATACTTTCATTGCTTGACTTTGCCGGAGTGAAAATTTTAAAGGCGATTAAGTGGGTAAAATTTTGGGGGAAGGAAAAATGAACAGGGGCAATATTATCGGAGCAATCACTGTTTCAGGGGCAATAATAGGCGGCTTGGCAACCGGTGGCGCTGGTGGCGTTTTGGTCGGCGCAGCGCTTGGCTACCTGATTGAAAACCAGACATAAGCGGTTTTTTGGGGTTTTTCCGGAAAATAAGGGTGACCGGGCAACGTTTAAATACTTGGTTCGCAGCATATATTAGAGGATTGGATTCAGCAAATAGCTTTTTCTACAGGAAATTGTTTTTCGGTGCGGGAAGCGTGTTTGTTGCATTTGCATCCTTAAACAAGCATACTTTTGGGGAGGAATAATTAAATGGATTCAAGAGATTTCGGGTCTAGGCAGGGCTTCGGCTCAAGGAAACCCATTCCTATAAAGGAAGGGGAAATAATAGATGTTGAAATTGAGGGCATCGGCGCGAAAGGCGACGGCATCGCTAAAGTGCAGGGCTATGTAATAATTGTGCCCAATGTGAAGAAAGGCGACAAGGTAAAGGTGAAAATCAACGCCGTAAGGGGCAAGGTGAGCTTTGCCGAGGTTGTCGGGGAAGGAAGCTCCGGAGGCAATGAAATGCAGGAAGATGAAGGCTCTGGCGGGGAATCATCTGAAAGCGGCGAATCTTCCGCCGGAGAGGAAGAGGAATCCGAGGAAGAAGACTCGGATGATTCAATGGATGAATCGGATGATTCTGAAGAGGAAAAGTAAAAAAACGGAGGAAAGAATTAATGCCAACACTTTTTGAGGAATTAGGATTGGAACCAACTGAAAACCTGAGGCTTAAGTTCCTGAAGGAAGAGTTCAGGAAAAGGAAAAAGCAGCCTGAAGCATGGACTAAAACCAAGTACAGGCCTTACGCGAATTTCCGCACAAAGAAAAAGGTTGAAGTTGTTGAAGCCGCAAACGGCAAAAAAGTCGCAGTTGTTGAAGCTGCGAGCAGCTGAACAAATTTTTGAACTTGCATTAAAGGGATTCCCTTTTGGGGCCCTTTAAGGCGCTGTTTTTTCTGGGATTAATGGTTTAGCGCATGGTTAGCCTCGGCGCAGGAAAACGGTTTGGTAAGCGTGCCGCTCATGGCAGTGCTTGTCCCCGAAGGGGACAAAACCCATACGACCCCAAAGGAGTATGGGTTATCTCTACCGCCGCGAGAAGGCGGCGAGCCTAACCCTTATTTTAATTCTTTTTCCACCCAAATTATTCATCTTTAAAAGTGGTTTTGAATGGGTTTCGGCGACGGGTTGAGGAAAGCGGTTGAAAGGCTGAGGAACAGCTCCTCAATCGATAAGGAAACCGTGAAGGAAGCGGTTAAAGAGATTCAGCGCGCCCTGATTTCCTCGGACGTGGAAATCTCTTTGGTGCTGAAGCTCAGCAAGGAAATAGAGGAAGCCGCTTTCAAGGATTTGCCTCAGGGAATAAGCAGGAAAGAGCATGTAATCAAAACAACTTATGAAAAGCTTGCGGAAATTTTGGGCGGAGCATCCAAGGCGCCTGAAAAGCCGAAAAGGATTCTGCTTGTGGGGCTTTTTGGCTCGGGCAAAACAACAACAGCTTCAAAGCTCGCGAAGTATTACTCAAAGCGCGGGTTAAAGGTTGCGCTGCTTGCGGCGGACACTTTCAGGCCTGCCGCGGTTGAACAATTGCGCGTGCTCGCGGAGAAAGTGAAAGCCGGGTTTTACGGGAACGTGAAGGAGAAAAATTCTGAAAAAGTCGTTAGGGAAGGCCTTGAAAAGCTGAAAGGCTTTGACCTCATAATCTGCGATTCAGCGGGAAGGAGCGCGCTTGACGCGGAACTTTCAAAAGAAATAAAGGCTGTGGACCGCGCATTTAAGGCGGAAGAGAAATGGCTCGTGCTCGGCGCGGATTTGGGGCAGATTGCGAAAAAGCAGGCAAGCGCTTTCCATGAAAGCGTGGGAGTGAACGGCGTGATTATAACGCGCATGGACGGCTCCGCGAAAGGCGGCGGCGCCCTCGCCGCGTGCGGCGGCACGGGCGCGAAAGTTTTTTTCATAGGCACGGGCGAGAAGCCGGAAGATTTTGAGGGATTTGACGCAACGCGCTTTTTGGGAAGGGTGATGGGCTACGGCGATTTGAAGGCGCTGCTTGAAAAGGCGAAAGAGGTTCAGGAAGATGAAGGGTTTGACACTGAAGAGCTTTTGAAGG
>DASRUO010000017.1:0-5238 GCA_035655375.1 archaeon
AGGCGAATCAGTGAGGGATTTGGGCGGGGTAACTTTTGACGCCATAAACCCTCCTGAAATAGTGGAAAAGGTGAGCGGAAACCCGAATGGCGGCTTCATCGGCACAAGCGATTTGGATGAAGCGCTTGACGGCATGGGCCACTGCTGCAACGTGACCCTGATTTTTGACACGTGCCAGTCCGGCGCGGCCAACACACAGCTCTCACAGGCGGGAAGGGCTGTGATTTCATCAACGGAGGCGGACAATGTTGCCGGAGGCACCGAGAAAGGCGGCCTCTTCACGAACTGGATGCTTGAACAATTGAAATCGGGCGACAGCATCAGTTCATCTGTAAATGAAGGGTTAAAGGAACTTGAAAAACAGAGGGCTGAACGCAGCAAAGCCCACAGTGAATGGCTGGAGGAAAGCCTCATGCTTGGCGGGGACGCGCCAAACCCGCCGATACCAAAATGGTATGATTACCAAAAAGGCAGGCTTACCTCAACGCCATGCGAAAAGGAATGCTGCCCTTCAACCGATGATGTTGTTCCGGACGATGACTCAACAACTTCAAGGCCGGATGACAATGTTCCCGGCACTGAAATCGATGACGATGTTGCCACGGATGACGATATAGTTATCACGCCCCCGCCGGACCCGACGCTGAAATGCACGCCGAAATGGCAGTGCAATGAGTGGTCTTCCTGGGGTGCGTGTACGGAAGGTGAAAGAACAAGAACAAGGTCTTGCACCGACGCGAACAACTGCGGCACAAGCTCTGGAAAACCTTCGGAAAAGCAAACGCAGGACTTCGATTCCGACAATGACGGCCACTGCGATGATGTTGACAACTGCGCAAGCTCCTCAAACCCAAACCAAGAGGATTCCGACAATGACGGAAAAGGCAATGCGTGCGACAAGTGCCCCGATGATTCAGCAAACGATGCGGACAATGACGGCAAATGCGAAGGCGTTGATAACTGCCCAAACACTTATAATCCGAGCCAGGAAGACCACGACTCCGACGGCATCGGCTCTTTATGCGATCCCGTGCCGATAAACTGCGCCCAAATAGGAAGCTCTTTCGGCGGCAATTCAACGCTTGTCTCTGAAGGGCCTAATGCGCACAACACCTGTTCAGCGGATGTCGCGGGCGCGTTCCAGAACACGTGCGGCGAGCCCCCGCCGAATTCCTGCTGCATTTACTGCTCTTACAGCTATTATTACACCCTCACCGCAAGCAATGGCCAGGTGCTTTACGCGTGCTGCTGGGGCGCCTCTTACTCTGAAACAATCGGCGGCTCCTGCCCTGAAAGCCTTGAGCCCTTCTGCGCGCCGCACAACCCGTTCCCTTCCTCGTGAAAGATTATCCGTTTTTCCTCGGCTCTTTTCCGCTTCCCCTTCTTTCAACGAAATACTTTGACATGTCTTTTGTTTTGATGGCCTCGGGATTGACTTTCCTTCTTTCGGCAAAAACTGCCTCGCCTTCAGGCTTCGCCCCTGAAAGCCTAATCGGCAATTCGCCTTTCCGCGGGAGGTTGCCGGATTTATTTGAAAACGTCAGCACGTTCCTGCCCATAAATCCGACGCTGTCAGGGCCTTTGACTCTTCTGTCTTTTCCCTTCCTCTTTTCAGGGCCCTTAAACGGCACAGGCATGTTTTTTCACGGTAAAAATAAACAGGAAGAAGTATTTAAAGTGCCGTTATTTGAAAAATCGAAGCCGCACCGGCATTTCACCGCGCCCGCTTCACGAAGCCGAATACCACTTTGAAAGATTTCGAGTGACCGTTCAGAAATGCTTAAAATGTTAAAATCGGCTATAATAAGTGTCAGTTCACTTTTCTAGTAACATTTTTGTTAAATCGTATCGGTCTCACTGAAATTATTTCATCGGAATGCACAACTCTTGGCATGCCCCTCCTCACTCTTGTAAAAACCTTTACTTCCCTGCCGCCCCCTAATCTTTTTTGGAGTGCTGAATGTCTGTGCAATAGTACTACTCCTTTTCCTGTCGCCACGGTTTTTTCATTTTCAAAAAATTGCCCGAAGAAAGTATTATATTTAATTGGTCGCTCAACTTCCCCGAGATAAAATATTGAGCTTTCAGTTGGAACCTTTTTGACTTGCCGGGTTGTAGGGTGGGTTATTTTCGTTTTACCTGCCTTTCTTACTTCAACCATCACTGGTGTCTTGGCCCTTGGAAACCCATGTCCTGGCATCACTCTAAAATGTTGCCCTTCATAAAGATTTCTTCTATTGAAGGCAACAGAAGAAGGTTCGCGTTTTAGTGCTCTAGGCATATACAATAAAAACATTAACTTCTTTATAAATCTGCCTTTTTTTTTCATCAAAATTTATAACCCGCTGGAGGGCAATGGCTTGGTCGTTTGCGCTGCCGCCGGGCGCAAGGCTTGCCGAGCCGCAGCGAAGGCAAGCGTCGCTCTTCCGAGCCGTTCGGCAAAACTTCGGTTTTACTGAACCCCCAGAACCATTGGTTCTGGTAGGGAAACTCGGAAACGCAGGGAATGGGGTCCAGAACAGCCTTTTCTTTTTCGTGAAAAAGAAAAGCCTGGGGAAAAGAAAAAGCTTTTACAGTAAAACTTATAACCCCTTGCATTGCAAGGGGTTGGCCGTATGCCCTACCGCCGCGGGCTTGCGGCGAACGCAGGGAATGGGATTCGAACCCATGCTCCCGTGAAGGAACACGCTGGCTGTTGCTCATGCCCAAACACTATTTTCTTTCTTTTGGGCACCTTGCACTTTTCTTTCTTTTTAAAGAAAGAAAAGGGCAGTTCCAGGCGTGCGCTTTAGACCGCTCAGCCATCCCTGCACACCTTTTTCTTTCTTTGGGAAAGAAAGAAAAAGCTGTACCAAAAAGAAAGAAACCTTAAATGAAAAGAGCCTGCAAAGGATTAAAAGATGTGCCAAAAAAGAAAGAAACCTTTAGAATAAATGGCTTGGAAAAGTGTTAAAAGCTTGACCAAAGAAAAGGCGCTTTAATGCCGCATAAAATGGGTTTTCCGGAAACGCAAGCTTTTTATAATAGAAAAATCTAACTAAGTGCTAAATGAAGCCGCGTATTGCCTTGATTCTTGTTGCAGGGTTGCTAGCGCTTCTGGCTGGCTGCAGCGCCCCGCCGCAGGAACAGCCTTCAGCTGATGAACAGGGCGAGGGCGGGAACGTTCAGGCGCCCCAACCCCCGCAGCAGCCTTCACCGGCTAAAACCGCTTTAAAGCCTTCTGAGAGCGCCACCAAGATTTATGTCGGCATGCTTCAGGCAGGCCTTGAAGAAGCGGTTGTAGATGTGAAAAGCGATGAGGTTCTTATCGCTTTCATTGAGGATTCCTCTTTGAACAGCAGGGCGCTCGCATATTATGCGTTCGGCCTCGCGCAGCAGTACGAGCCCAGCAAGAAGAAAACCACTGTGCTGATTTTTTCCGGAAAAAATATTGCGCTTGAGGCCTCGGCTGACCAGGCTGACATCAAGGCGTTAAAGGATGGCAGCCTTTCGGACGCCGAATTCAGTGAAAAAGTGAGGTGGATGCAGTGAAAAAACTGCTTCTTTTGGTTATTATAATTGTTCTCGCGCAGTCCGCTTCCGCGGAATTCCAGCAGATGAATGCCGCTGATTTCAGGAACGCCCTGCAGGAATGCAAGGATTTTGAAAACTCTTTGAACAAGAATGCGCCGGCATGTTCTTTCACGGACGCGGAGCTCGCCAACACAAACGGCGACCCATCAATTGAACAGAAAAACGAGGAAAACATCACCCATATGGCGAAATGCATGACATTAAACTTTCACGCCGAAGAGCTTTTCAAGAACGGCGAGATAACGGAGCAGGAATACAATGACGCCATCGGCAGTGGCGATTACGAGTTCGGCGACATCGGCAACGGCCTCTTAAGCAGGTGCGCTTACGGCGACTGCGTTGCGATGGTCAATTATTATTACAAGTCCGCAAGGGCCGCAACGGATTTTGGCAGGAAAATCGAGCTTTACGACAAGGCTTTCGAGCTTTACATGAAATGCATGGAGCTGAGCACAAGCGAGCTCATAAACCCCGCGGATTTTCCGGACCATCTGGGTGGCCTCGGCGAGGACGGAGGGCCGCTGAACAAGATTGCCTCTGACGCGCACATTGAAAGGTGCAATGTAAAAATACTCATGATAGAGCAGAAAATCGCCTCGGCCCTGGGCAGTGGCGCAAGCGGGGAGGAAATCGCTGACCTTTACGAGGAGCTTCAAAAAGAGATTGTGGCATGCTCTGAATTATCCTTTTCCCTGCTCGTTGACCCGGGTTCGGATTTCGTTTACAGGACAAGCATTCTCTCCTATTCCGCAAGGGATGAAAGGGGAACCTATGCGCACGCTTTCAAGGACGCCTTCATCAACAAGTGCGAGTACAGGCTTAACGGCTTGAGGGAAAAAATCGCCGGCGCAGCGGATGAAGCAAAAAGGCAAAGCCTCCTGAAAGAATTCGCCGCCGCTTACCTTGAATGCTTTGGCGAATCGGATTACTTGCTCGGCGGCTACGATGATGTTAATCCTTTCAATTTTTTTCCCGCCAATGATGCGGAGTATGATGCAATAATAAAATCCTGTTCCGAGCGCATTGATGAGCTAGAAGCGGAAAAAAGCACCCCTTTTGACAGGAGGAAATCAGGCTACAGCGATTACGGCATAGACCTTGCCGTCGCGAGGCTGAAGCAGGGATGCGGCCTCACTGAGGAAACTCCTGAGATTCCGGACGCGCAGCCGCAAAGGCCGCAGTCAGTGCAGGGCATCATAGATTTGGCGCCTGAAAGGTTTTCCGACAATGCGGGGGTTTACACGGTTGATGAAGGCGACAAGCAGAACATTTCAGACAGCGCGAGCCAGATATTCAGTTCGGACAACTTTTCATCTGATTCTGCGCCCTCCCCCAGCACTTTTGTAAGCATCAACTCCAATGCCGGCTTGCTTGTAAGCCAGATAAAAGCCGGAAAGGATTCCGTGGAAAACGCAATAAAGGATTTTGTGCCGACGCAAGCGGAACAGGCGCCGGAACCTGAGGAAGAGCCCGAAGACAACGTTTCAGCGTGCGATGAAAGCGCCTGCGGTGAATGGGGCGAATGGAGCTGGGATTATTGCCTGCCGGAAGGAAAGCAAACAGCAACAAGGACAAGGTCTTGCACTGACGCGAACAACTGCGGCACGGATTTGAGCGCTTCGGAAAAGGAAACAAAGGACAGGGGCTGCACTTTCACTCCGCCTG
>DASRUO010000018.1:0-5095 GCA_035655375.1 archaeon
GCAACAATTGGGGGCGCGGAGGTTGCGCAAAAACTCACTGATTCCGGGGGAAAGGCGGTGCTTGAAATTCCTCTGGGAAAAGAGGTTGAACTGAGCGCCTCGAAAACAGGCTTTGACGATAAAACACAATCTTTCACGGCAACGGAAAACGAGGATTCCACGACATTAACACTTCTTGCGCGGCTTACGACAATCAGCAAGACGATTAACCTTCTTGAGGCGGGCACCGACAGGCTTCTCGCCGATTTCGTTGAAATTGATTTTTCATGCACCGGCAATCCCGCTTTTGCGCAGACAAAAACAACAATCAACGGTGTCATAGAGCTTGATGTGCCGGGCGACTGCGGTTCATTAATCGCGAGGTCCTCAACGGAGGGGTACACGGTTTCAAATGAAACGATTTTCCTTTCATCTGACACGACTTTCAACCTGAGCCTTGAAAAGGCGTCAGGCGCCACGGGAAGCGTGGTTGTGAGCGTTACCAACAGCAAAGGAAATGTCGTGCCCGGCGTCGACATTTCACTTGCAATGCCCACTGAAACCAACGGCGCCGGCTCAATCTATCAGACGAAGCAGTCAAGCGCTTCAGGCACGGCGTCTTTTGAAGGCGTTCCAACCGGCAGGTATTATGTTTCAGCGTTTGACAGGGGCGGCGCGTACGCGGAATTCGACGGCCTTGCAAATGGCTTGGTGCAGGAAGTTGCCGAAGGCAAAATCACGGCCTTTTCAATAGTGCTGAATGAAAGCGTTGCCGGAAAAGTGAAGGTGCAGGTGAAGGACAGCCAGACAAAGGAAAACATTGCGGGCGCGGCGGTGAAGCTTTCAAAAAACGGGGGTGAAATAACTTCAGCCTCAACCAATTCGGAGGGAAAAGTTGAGTTCAGCGTCGGCGCGGACATTGAGTACGATGTTTCAATCGACAAGGCGGCTTACCTCATCAAAACGCTGAAGTTGAAGCCCTCGGCGGATTTTGCGATTGCGGAAATTGAGCTTGCGACTGTTGAAAACAGCCAGAGCCTTTTGGTCACGGTCATTGACGAACTGGGCAAGCCCGTGGAGGGTGTGAGGCTGCAGCTGAAAAAGAATTCCGACGGCTCGCAGGCTGGCGCCGAAATCGTTACGGGCCTTGACGGCAGGGGAGTTTTCGAGAGGGGTGAGGACGGCGCTTACTATGTTTACGCGGTGAAGCCGGGCTACGGTGAAAAGACTTCCGACACCGTGAATTTGAGCAGCAGGCAGAGGAACGAGCTGCAATTAAAATTGCCGATTGGCTTCGGGAAAATCGGGGCTAGCGTGCTTGACTCTGACAATAACCCCGTTGTCGGCGCGAAAATACAGGCCGTAAACTTCCCTGATTTCACGGCGCTTGGAGAAGCCTCAACCGATTCCGACGGGAAAAGCGTGATTGCGCTGAGGGCGGACAAGAAGGCGTTTCTGGTTGTAAGCGCCGAGGGTTTCAGCCAGACAACAACCATTCCGATGCAGATGCAGAAAGACGTTACAATTGAAAAAAGCGTGATGCTTGAAAAGCCCGCGCAGTCATTCGATGTTGAATTTGAGGGGCTTTATGTCGGGAATGAAAGCGTTTCAGGCTCCGGAACCGCGGCGCTGAACGCGGGCCAGAGTTATACGGCGAAGCTGAAGCTTTTCATTCCAAAAGGAACGGTGTTTGATGAAGCGCTTGTGCACCTCAGGACAGGCAAGGAGGAAAGCAACGCAATAGAAAGGGATAACTTATACATAACCGGCGTGCGTGCGGCGTACTCAGGCCTGAGCAGGGGCACAACCTATAACTCCCCGACGGGCCAGGCAACCGACGCCCAGCACTTAACATCGGGAAACGCGAAATGGGTTAACGCGGTTTTCTCAAAAGCCGGAGAAGGCATTTACGAGGTTGAAGCCGACATTCAGGTGCGCGAGGAAGCCAAAATCGGGTCACTGCTTGAAATATTTTACAGGGCCTCGGGGAAAAGCGGCGGCCTCATAAGGAAACCTGTCGATGCCGCGCTCGGAACCTCTGAATTTTCAGCGGAAAAACAAGGATTGTACGCGAACGCGCTGAAAAGGACTTTTTCCGTGGGCCCTTCAAGCCTGTGCGGCGAGGATTTCTGCGCATCCTATTCCGTGCAGGATTTGCGCGAAGGAATTGTTTCAGGGATAGTGGACAATTACACGGCGCAGATTTCGAACAAATACACGCTAAAGTTTGACATTTCAAGCGTTTCGGAAACGCCTTTCAGCGCGGCGCAGATTTCACTGAAAGACAAGGCAAGCGGCATTTCAATAGACTCATACAAAATCACCACCCCTTTCGGCGATGAAAGGGCAGGCGTTAAATCCGGCTCGGAGGTTTCAGTTGCGCTGGGCGATGTTTCAAAGGATTCAACGGTTAAGGGCGAAATAACATTTGAGGCGAAAAAAGAGGGCACAATAACTCTGGAAATTTCACTGCTTTCCGGAAGCGGCGCGGCAAGCGAAGTTTACAGGAAAACCATTTACATTAAGGTTTTGCCGGCGGAAGGGCTCACAATTGATGTGCTTCCGAAAGTCATTGTGCCGCTCATCAACAACAACATCCTTGTGAAGGTTTCGGATGAAAGCGGCTCCGCGGCAATTTCAAACGCCATTGTAAGCGTGAAAGTGAATGGAACGGTGATTGCTTCAGGCCCGACGGATTCGGACGGCGTGTATGCTTACACGCTTTTGTCGCCGGCTGACGGCGCAACAATAGGCATTGCCGCGGAAAAATCAGGGTTCAAGGCGAGCGAAAAGGAAATCAAGGTTTCCGGAAACATCCTCGCATCAGACCCCGCCTCAATAAAGCTTTCCGCCACGGTGAATGACTCGCTTTTCAAGACTATTAGCGCGTCAATCCTGAATTATTCGCAGATTCCGCTCGGAGTTGAAAAGGTTTCCGTGAGCCGCGACTTTGACGGCTTCGTGGATTTCACTTTTGATGAGCCAACAGCCGGAACAGTCATTGAAAACGACGGCAACGCGGCGCTTTCAGGAACATTGAAGCTCGGCGCGAGGGGAAAGGAAATTTCGCAGCCCCTCAGGATTCAGGGCTCGCTGAATGTTTATGTTTCAAGCGACGCGTTCCAGAAAAAGTGGGTGGCTTCAATTCCGTTGGAGGTTTCAATAGGGTTCGGCGACAGCATTGACAGCACGGACTGCTTCAACGTGTTTCCTTCCGAATGGAATATTTTCGGCTCAAGCTCTGAAAGCAAAAAGCTTTCAGTGACAATCTCGAACTCGTGCAAGGTTAAGGGCGGCGGCGTTGCGCTGAAAAACATTTCTTTAAGGGTCAATTCCGGCAATGAAAGCCAGATAGGAAAATTCAGGGTTTCAAGCACGATTCCAGGCGGGAAAACAGCGGAACTCACAAACAATTTCAATGTTATAGCTGACACCTTGGCTGGAAACGCCGAGGAAACCCTCACAATAGAGTTCACACCGGGCGACATCGTGAGCGGCAAGATGGACGGAAAAATCGAGGTGAAAGCCGACCATTTCACCAAGAACGGCTCCGATGATTTGGTGCAGGCGATAAAGCTTAAGGCGAACATCAACAACTTAAGCGAATGCGTTGAAATCCTCACGAACAACGACCTCACAATAAACAGCTGCCCGTACAACACGGGTTTCGGCAATTACGGCGGCCAGTTTTCGCAGTTCCAGAATTCGAGGTATTCGGCTTACGACCCTTACTCCTCAAGGTACGGCTACGGCACCGGCATCCCGCCGTATTTAGGCAGCGCGGGCCAGCAGAACAATGTTTTGGGCGACAGCTATTATGATTACACGGGAAGCGCTTACCCCAATGCTTACTACAGCCAGCCTTTTTACGACCCGAACGCACTTAACTCCTCGTTAAGCAATTCATGGAACTGCGGCACCGGCTCTTTCACGGTCAGAAACAGCTGCGAAAGTTCCATTGATTTGTCGTTTGACGCGCAGGCAGGAATCAATGTAAAGGACAAGACTTTAACGATAGCGCCGGGCGATGAAGGCGAAGTGACGGTCGAACCGACAAACTTTTTCGGCAGGTACGCGCTGAACGTGAAGGCAAAGGCAACCGATAGCAAGGAGAAAAGCATCGGGTTGAGGACGCTTTACGTAAATGTCACCAACGAGCTCACGAAAAATTACAAGGACTGCATATCCGTTTCCCCTTCAGGAACCCTGAGCTTCAACAACTTTTTGGGCAAGCCCGTGGAATTGAAAGTGATAAACACCTGCTACAATGAGGGCGTGCTCCTCGATGAAAGCAATGAGACGATATTCTTTTCAGGCACCGAAGTTTCAACGCCCACGGACCAAGGCTCCGGCTTCAGGGAAATGGTGGAAAGCTGGTCCTTCATTGACTCTGATTTCAGCACCGCGCCGAACGGAAAGGTCACGCAGATAATGACTTTCGAGGTTGTGAAGTCGCTCAAGGAGTACAGGAACAATGCGCCTGCCGCAAAATTCTTCGAGGCAAACCCGTTCGCTGATATAGGCAATCTGAGGTATTTCCTTTCATCGGGGTATTACTCGGTTTTCGGCAGCACGAACCTTGTTGTAAGCTTTGTCACGCCTTACGGCAGCAGGAGCAAGGCCTCTTTCAGGATGAGCGTGCGCGATTACTGGCCGTTGCTTGAATTCGCGGAAAGCACCGCGGACAAGTTCGTTTCATACGGCGAGCCTTCGCTCACGCCTTCGCAGTGCATCAACAAGTCAGCGCTTGACTTCACCAACATCACCGGAGGAGACCTTCCGTGGGACAGGGTTTACTCAACCGAATTGAACGGCGGGCTCTTTGTTATTGCGAGGAAGGACCCTGTGACCAAAAAGGAGACCGGCGGCTGCGGCACAACGGACTTTTTGGGCGGTGTCTCGCCAACGGTTTTCAAGGACAGCAGGACAGGGCTGATAATGGTTGTAAGGCAGGTTGGAAGCCAGGAGCTCGAGATAAGCTTCAACATCAATGACGGCCCGTGGAACGGAAAGAAGGCCTCATTTGAGTCTACGCCGCTCGGGCAAGTCACAAGGATTTCACCGCTGGGGCAGCAGCTCGTTGGGCTGCCGATTAAAATCAACATCGCCGCGGACC
>DASRUO010000019.1:0-2601 GCA_035655375.1 archaeon
AGGAAGAAGTCAAGAATTCAGCTGAAATATATCCTGTTATAGTTTCCGTTGATTTTGGAATAATCAACACTGCAATGCCCAACGGATATATTTCGGTTTCATCCAGTTATACACACCAGAACAAAGTCGGCTATAATTATGATTTATATTCTGTTGGAGATGGAGACGGAGAGTATTATTTAAACATGGACTTAGTGGACTACGCTTTAAGCAGATACAAAAAAAAATGTGATTTTTATGAGATTGACAAAAAAAAGGCTACTGAGCTATTGGAAAATCTGACAAACAGCAAACTGGAAGGCGGGATATTTTTTGCGCCAGTGGGTGCTTTTGCTTATCGTGCGCCTACTCAATTTAGTGACCCTGTCTGGATCGGGCGATACAATTGTGTAAGCCCTCCGTTTATGAGTGCCGGTTCCGGGGGTTGCGATTTTTTTGCAATAAGCGCTAAAACTGCGGAGCCATTATGTAAGTGGCAAACCGATGGCAGAAAGTGTGAATAATTTAGGCACTTAAAGTAATTCTGGGATACCCGCAAAAAACGAAACCTATTTAAATTTCAGGCATTAATATATATACATGAATTTCAGCGGTGCAATCCAGATTAAAGCCTTAGGGCTTGTCGTTTTGGTTCTTGTACTGCTAGCTTAAGCGCTCCTCAATTTTTCGGCTTCTGGGAGTGCAGGTTTTTAAAAAGTTCAGAAGTCATTAGATTGAATGAAGGGAAAATGAAGGGGAAATGCGGAAAAACAGGGGAAAAAAGGGAAAATTAAGGAAACGAAAAGAACGGAAAAAATTGATTGAAGCTGGTCTGAAATGGCGAAAGAACGCGTGATAAAGATTTTTGACACGACTTTGCGCGACGGCGAGCAGAGCCCGGGCGCGACGCTGAGCCATAATGAAAAGATTCTGATAGCGAAACAGCTTGAAAGGTTAAATGTCGATATAATTGAAGCCGGGTTTCCGGTTGCGAGCAACGACGATTTCCGCGCGGTGAAAGAAATCGCGGAAAGCGTGCGCAAGCCCGTAATCTGCGGCCTCGCGAGGTGCAAAAAAGAGGATATTGACACCGCGGCGAAAGCGGTTGAAGGCGCGAAAAAGCCGCGCATCCACGTGTTTTTGGCGACTTCGCCGATTCACATGAAATACAAGCTGAAAATGTCGCCGCAAACCGTGCTGAAAGAGGCGGGGAAATGGGTCAAGTACGCGAAGCAATTCACCGAGGATGTTGAATTCTCGCCGGAAGATGCGGGGAGAAGCGACCCGAAATTCGTTTACAAAGTGCTTGAAAACGCGATTGATGCAGGCGCAACAACCTTGAACATTCCTGACACTGTTGGCTACACGCAACCCGAGGAATTCGGCGCGCTCATTAAAGGGGTTATTGAAAACACCCCGAATTACCATAAAGGCATAACCGTTTCAGCGCACTGCCACGACGATTTGGGATTGAGCGTTGCGAACAGCCTTGCAGCTGTTTTGAACGGCGCAAACCAAGTGGAGGGGACAATCAATGGCATAGGTGAAAGGGCGGGCAATACCTCCTTGGAGGAAGTGATAATGGCGCTGCATTCAAGGAAGCAATTCTTCAATGCGCGCACGAACATTAATCTGAAAGAGATTTACAACACGAGCAGGATGGTTTCGGATTTCACTTCGATTGTTGTCCAGCCGAACAAGGCGATTGTGGGGAAAAATGCCTTTGCGCATGAGGCAGGCATACACCAGCACGGGATTCTCGCGAACAGGAAAGTGTATGAGATAATGGACCCTAAAACCATAGGCAAGGAAACTGAATTGGTGATTGGAAAGCATTCAGGCAAGGCAGCAGTCGGCGATTTCCTCGCGAAGCGCGGCTACAGGCTCGGGAAAAACGAGCTTGTGGAAATCACCGCGAAAATAAAGGAGCTTGCGGACAAGAAAAAGCAGGTTTTCAGCGAAGACATTTTGGCGATAGCCGCGGATGTTTCAAACAAGCTTGAGCCCGAAAAAACTTTTGTGGAGCTGCAGGAAATAATGATTAATACGGGAAACAAAATCAGGCCCACCGCGGTCGTGAAATTAAAGGTTGAGGGAAATGAAAGGACTGCGACGGCTTCAGGCGTCGGCCCTGTGGATGCAGTCTCAAAGGCCGTGAAAGAGGCCCTTGGAAAGTCTTTTGAACTTAAAGAGTATAATCTGAAGGCGATTACCGGCGGAACAGATGCATTGGCGGACGTTTCAGTTGTCATAGCGGATGCCGAGGGGAACACTTTCTCGGCGCAGGCGCTCAATGAAGACATTGTGATGGCTTCCGCCGAGGCGCTCGTGAAGTGCGTGAACAGGATGATGAATTTCGCAAGGAACGGCAGGCACGCGAAAAAAATTAAGGCGCAGGAGGAGTTGTGAAATGCGCGGCGGAAAAAAATGTTTAGGTAATGGCGGGAAAAAATTAATGGAGTGCGGTGTGTGAAAAGGGCAACGGAACAGGTAATGCGGCATTTGACTGGATGGAAAATTGCGGAAGGTGCGGAAAATGAGCGGCGGGAAAATCTGCGGGGCGAAAAGCTTTGGAATGGAAATTGGCATGGGGTGCGGAAAATGAAGGGCGGAAAGGCTTTC
>DASRUO010000020.1:0-4363 GCA_035655375.1 archaeon
ATTTCATTCCCGCGCATGCGCGTATCCCGTCAGCGTCCAAAACAACAGGCCTGCGGCATTTTTGCACGAATTTTTTCGCGAATGAAAGCGCCTGCTTTTCCCTGCCCATGCCATTCCCTAACAGGACAACATCATTTTTTCCTGCAATCCCGAGAGCCATTTTGAGATTTTTTTGCGTGAAGAAATCGCCTTTCACTTTCCTCACTATAATGTCAGGAGAATAGCTGTTAATCACCAGGCCGGCTTTTTCCGGCGCGAGCACAACGCATAAGTCAACGCCGCCCCGCAGAGCCGCAAGCGCCGCCGACGCAGCCAATGCGGGCGCGCCGATTAAATCGCTTGAGCCGCCGATTACAAGCACTTTGCCGTTCATTCCCTTGTGCGAATCCTTCGCCCTTGCGGGGAAAAATTTTCTTATTTTTGCGAATGTTGTGGTTGTGGGCATTTTCATGCCTTCAGGGCCTTTTCAATCTCTTTTTTGAGCGCGTCGCTGATTTCCTTTCCGGAAGCCTTTCCCTTGAGCTCTTTCATCACGTCGCCCATGAGAGGCCCCAATGCTGCCAATCCCTTGCTTTTCACCATTTCAATGTTTTCATGGACAACTTTACGCACCGCTTCCTCAACCTCTTTCCCGCCGGCGCCAACAGCGCCCTTTTCATTAATTATTTCATTTAAGGGTTTTGCCGGTTTCCTGCTCTTTTCAATCAATAAATCAACCTGCACCTCTTTCGGTATTTTGCCGGAATTTATTCCGCCGATGAATTCTTCCAGCTCTTTTTCACCGAGGTTTTCAAGTGCGGCGCCGTTCCTGCGCGCCTCCACAAGCGCTTCAAGCAAAAACACGGCGGTTTTTTTTGCGTCAGCCCCTTCCAGTACTTTCCTTTCAAAAAGCCTTGCAAAGTTGCTTAATTTCATTTCCTGCGCGTGCTTTTCGTTCAGGCCCCATTTGGAGTAAAGCTTCAGCCTTTCCTCCGCGCCCAAAGGCAGCTGTTTCCTGATTTTTTCCAGCTCTTTTGCGTCAATTGCGATGCTTTCCAAATCCGTTTCAGGGTACATCCTCGCGGCGCCGGGCAGAGGCCTCAGATATTCGGTGTTTCCGCCCTCGATTGCGCCGCGCGTTTCTTCCGGTACGCCTTCAAGGCACTGCCTTGCCTTTTCAAGCACCGCTTCAAGCGCGTGCAAAGCCTTTTCCTCCTGCCCCGCAACAATTACGAATCCGTCCTGCGCTCCGCAGCCCAGCTCTTCCGCAACCGCGCTTTTCTCCTGCTCCGTTATCCCGTAATTCGGCAATTCATCGCCGTGAAACAATCCTCTCAAGCCTGTTTTCACCTTCACGCAGTCAGCCAGTTCCGTTCCCAATCTTCGATTGGGCTGAAGCTCTTTTCCAAGCAGTCCCGAAAACTTTTCCAGCTTCAAGCCGAAAACTTTCCCGCCTTTTTCAAGCGCGCCTTTAAGTATTTTTGATTCGGTACCGGCAAAAAATTTTTCAAGTGCCCGTGGCTCCGCTTTCAAAGAATTTTTTTGCAAGCCTTTTGCCTCAAGCTCTTTTTTCACTTCAAGCAATTTTAGCTGCCTTTCCGCCTCGCGCCTCACGTATTCATCAATTATCTGCAAATCCTGCACGCCCTTTATTTCCACGCGCGCGCCTTTCGCGATTGAAATGTTTACGTCCTGCCTTATCGTTCCCAAACCGCGCTTCACTTTTCCCGTAATCCTTAAAATTTCCCCGATTGCGCGCGCGGCTTCCTTCGCCTCTTCAGGCGTTTCAATGCCCGGCTCGGTGGCGAGTTCTATAAGCGGAATTCCCAACCTGTCAAGCCTGTAAACTATTTTCGCGCCTGTTTTCTCCACGGGGCGCGCCGCGTCCTCTTCAAGCACAATGGTTTGAACGCCAAGCTCCTTGTTTTTCAGCCTTATTTTTCCGCCCGTGGCAACAAGCATTGTGCGCTGAAAACCGCTAGTGTTTGAACCGTCAATCACTGCCTTCCTCATCACGAAAAGCTGGTCAAGCACTTGGCTTTTGCAGAGCAGCGCAACCTCCAAGGATATTTTCAGCGCTTCCCCATCTATCGGCTGGGGCGGCTCTTCATCAAGCTCCACAAGTGAAATGCTGTCATCAAAGCCCTCGTAAACGTATTCAAGCCCTTTCCTGAAAGCCTCGAGGCTTGCCGCATCATATTCGCCGAGCTCGGAAACAACAGGCCTCAGCTTTCTTGAAACTGTGTAATCCGCCTTGCCTTCCCTTAAAAGCGACGGCGTCCTGCAGAACAATTTTCCCGTGTCAAGCTGCTGGTGCACCTCCAACCCGCATTTCAACCCAAGCGCCTTAAAATCGGTTTCTGAAGGCATGAATGAAGTATCGTTGAAAGTCTTTTTATTTATGCTTGCTGCAGCGGAGAATAGTTGATTTTGTTTATTTCCGTGAAAATGAAGTAAAACGGCAACTTACAATTGTAAATGTTAAATAATCAATAATATTTAATTTTGTGAATCTTGTTGTAAACAAAGTAATTTTTTTCTTTTATCGTATTTCCGAATATTGTAGACATTTCCTCCAATATTTCCTGAAATTGTGAATGCCGCTCTGCCAAAAGTTCGGCCTCGAAATCAGCGTAACCAATTGTTTCGTTCACATAAATGATGTTGGGATGAGCCTGCGCGTAACTCATTATTTCACTGTATCTTGACCTGTCCTTAAGCCAAAAATTTATTTTGTAATACGTGTAACCTAATTTTTCAAGATTAAGCCTGACCCGAAAACCTTTGATTACTTGCAATTTCAGAAGTTTTTTCAGATTATGCTTTACAATCATCGGGGTTAATTCAAGCGATTTTGAGATTTCAACAGTCGGCATCCGAGAATTCTCGGAAATCACTTTCAAAATTTTTTCCTGTGTTTCGGTTATTTCGGTTTTCTTATCAAATCCAACTTCAATTGTATTTTTTTCAGGTTTTTCTTTTGGTGAAATGAAAGCGTAGTTGAAATCAAAGACTTTCGAGTAAACACACACAAGATATTTCATTATATATTTTTGATATTTGCCCATGAGTTCTAGCCAAAACTCCCTAAACTTATAGGCGTTTTTTACCCAAAGAATAATGCCAGCATCCCATTCTCCTTCAATGCTTCCAACCCACCATGTGCTATATGCATTTACAAAAAAATTTATGATTTCTTTTTCCTTTTCAGGGCTTATGTACTGCCATTTCAAGTAAACACGGTAACCTTCAAATCCAAGTGCAGTTGTATCAACTACCGAATAAAAACCAAGGATTATGTCGTCATCAATGAGTTTTTTTATCCTGTAACCTACAAGATTCTTCTTTACTCTAATTTCTTTGGCTATTTCAGAGTTTGAACGCCTAGAATTGCGGTCTAAAGCATAAATCAGCGCTTTGTCCGCATTATCAAGAATAGCATTACTTTCACGATGTTGGTAAACTTCAGTCATTTTGGTTAATATGATTAAAAGTGTATATAAATATATCAGTTTGACCGATTTTTATGGCTAAATTTAGATTAATCTAATATGAGGCATAACTTATATGGGGTTGAAGGATTTGCCAATGGCTTGGGATATATGCCTAGATTTCCTCTATTCAATGGAATATGTAGAGGGTCTTGCAGAATTTCTAAAACAAAACAAAGTGCAAAAAGTTCTTGACTGCGCTTGCGGAACAGGATTTCCGGCGGTGCATTTAATCCCTGGACAAGACTTCTCATTGGTTCTTTCAGATGGAAACAAAGAGATGGCGGACAAGGCAAGGGAAAAAATCGGAAAACACCGTCTTGAGGCTCCAGTGTTTAACCTAAAATGGCAAGAACTTGACAAAAAATTCAAGGAAGAATTTGACTGTGTTATTTGCAGGGGAAATTCACTTGTATATGTGGACTCATGGGGAAAAAACACAATAAACCCTGAAAAAGCAAAGAGGGAGTTAGAAATATCACTAAAAAATTTTTACAATGTCCTAAGAGAAGGCGGATTTTGCTACATTGACCTAATCTCAAGGAAAGAATTTGAAAACCCTTCAGGCGTTACATGTGAGCTTTTCGGAAAAAAGAAAATAAACGGTTCAGAATATAGCGTCGTTTGGCTTGTGAAACACGATAAAAAGAACAAAGTAAGGGCTTGGAGTCCCCAGATACTGGAGTGGAATAATGGCATTGTCACAAACAAGAAGAGCTTTTCAATGAAAAGTTATCTTCTGAACCACCAAGAGCTTGAGGAGATGCTCTATTCTGCCGGCTTTTCCAACATCAGGAAATGTGTGAAAATCAAAGGGGAAAATCATTACGATGTTTTCATAGCGCATAAAACTTTGGGGGGGTGAACAAGATGCAGCTAAATATAATTAAAAT
>DASRUO010000021.1:0-4018 GCA_035655375.1 archaeon
CGAGGATGAAAAAAGTCATGAAGAATGGGATAAGGCCGACGGAAAAAACAACCGGGATTCCAAGCAGGCCGATTTCTGCAACCTTTCCGCCAAGCATGTTTGAGGTGACAACCGATGCGATGAAAACGCACATCAGCAGGCCGGTCCTGAACTCCACGGAATCCAATTCAAGGTCTTTGAGCATGAACGAAAACCATCAGCCCTCACGCGCCAATTTCTCGCGCCGGAAGCCGCCGGCGGTACGGCGCCCTGCCTTCGTTTGGACTCGGCAGGCCGTGCTCGCTTTGGCTCGCGGTTTTTTCGGGGTGCGATATCGGGTAAAGACAAGGAATTGCAAAACGTTATTAAAGCTTGCGCGGCGTGAACCGTGAAATGGCAGGTAAGTTTAATCCAAACTGATTTTCGCGCCGGCATTGTTGAGGGCTTCAATGACCGCTTTTGTTTCATCAAGGGAAAGCTTGTTGGACCTGCAGTAATCCGAAACCTGCAGGCGCGTGATTAGGCGCAGGCTTTTGCCCGCGCTGAACCGGAGGTTTCTGGCGGCCATGTCAATCTCAAACTGCCTCAATGCATGTGCGGGTTTTTTGGTTGTTGGTTTTACTCCGCGAGCTTTCATGTCAAACCACTGCAGTATGAAAGAAACTCAAAGCCCTATTTAAATTCACGCAACAAGCTTATTTTATTTTTTCTGCAAGCAAAACAGTGTAGGGGTCTATTATTTCGCCTTTCTTGTCAAATGTTTGAACCCGCCAGCCATTGTTTTCAAGATACTTAACTATTTTTGGAAAATTTATTAGCAATTCCTGTAACCTTTTAGCATAATAATCTGAAAGAGCTACGTCTTTTAACAGTTCAGCCCTTCTCTTTTCGGCATCAGCACCGGAATAACGCTCCATATACTTTAACTCTTTTTTTGCGTATTCAATATGCGACCTTTTCAGTTCCTCCAACGGCATTAACTTTCTATCCACTAAAAGTATACGATCAGTTTTTTCAGCCAATTCTGCAATGACACTAAGCCTTTCAGAAGGAATAACGTGAGTCAGCACTTCATTCATTATAATAACTCCAAAACTTGTTTTCAATCCAAATGGTAAAGCCCTTAAGTCGCCAACAATAACTCTGGAATTTTCAAAAGACGAATCCTTAATTCGATCTTCCACAACACGGCGGTAATTGACTCTTTTTTTAATTTTAGAATAACCTAAATCATCTGCGACAGCTTTACTTTTTTCTAAAAAAAAGACTTTCTTGAAAGGAAGCAAAGTTGTTAAGGGAGATAAACCAGGGCCTATTTCCAAAGCAGTGGTGTTCGCAGGCTCTTTGACAAGCCTTTGCAGTAGGTTTGAAAGGTATTTTCTCCCAGAGGTCAATCTGGCAAAAGTTGGAAAAGACTGTGAATAAGTATAGTGCACTCCACTATACCAAGGTTCACCATATTTTTTCGGTTTAGGATAAAGTCGCCGCTTTGTATTCATCAATATAAAGTAAATATAAAACGTAATTAAAACTTAGCATTTATAATAACCACAAAAAAGTCGCGAAGCTTTTACTCTTTCGTTACACTGTTCTTTTTCTTTTAGCGCGGGTTTTTTCCATTCTCTTTCTTTTTAGCGCAGGTTTTTCTTTCTCTTTTAAAGAGAAAGAAAAAAGTGCCCCGAACGGGATTTGAACCCGTGTCGTCGGCTTGAAAGGCCGATGTCCTTGACCGGGCTAGACGACCGGGGCAATCTTTTTCTTTTCTTGGAAAGAAAAGAAAAACATTGATGAAAAAGAAAAGAACCATGCAAAACTTAAAGTTTTGCAGGAAGCCCTACCCGGGGTAAAAGAAAGAAACTTTAATAGGTGAACAATAACTGAAGAGGTTCAATTAAAGTTAAAAACCTTCACTAAATGAAAGGGTTAAGGATATTCGGTAAGGGTGTAATTTTATGGTGATGGCGGCGGTTGCGCAGAAAAGGCTTTTCCAGAACGTCTGGATATGCATGAGATGCAACGCGAAAAACAGGGCGCAGACCGGCAAAATGCCCTCCAAGTGCAGGAAGTGCAACAGCAAGAAATTAAGGCTGAGGAAGAAGGGAAAGAAGAAGGCAGCGTAAATTTTTTGCTGCCCTTATTTTTTCGTTTTCCCGAAAACTTGTTTTATTTTCTCCCGCTTGCAACCAGCGAAGCGGCGCTCAGGATTGCCGCGCTCAATACCGCGGTTTCCGCTGAAACGTTGCCGAACCCTGCAAGGGCTGAAGCTATTTTTATTATGAAAAGGCTTACAGCGAAGTAAATCACCCCGAGCACTATCAATATGACCGAGGAAATTATCGTCACTGAAAGCATGGCGCCAATTCCTAAAGCTTGCCCTAAAACCATTTTTTCCACCTCCCGTAAAACGGTAATGCTGGAACTGTTCAGCAAAAAACTTAATTAAAGTTTATTGGTTTTGTTTTATATGGGTAAAGGCATGGCAGTGCGGCTTTTCGCGGAGTTAAGGCCTTTGAACGGCTTCATCGCGGCAGCAGGCGTGTTTGCCGGTTTTGTTGCGGCGGCAAAGGCATTCATTTTCCCCCAGGGATTAATTCTGGCGGTTGCCTCGGCTTTCCTCATAACTTCCGCCGGCAACCTTGTGAACGATTTTTTTGACATGGAGATTGACAAAAAACTCGGCAGGAAAAACCCGCTGGTTTCTGGAAGCATTGGAAAAGAATTTTTCCTCGCTTTCACCGCCGCTCTCTTTATTGCGGGGCTGTGGCTTGCGTGGCTTGTGAATGAAACCGCTTTCATCATCGCGCTCGCCGTGAGCATTCTCCTGGTTGTTTATTCCGCGCTGATGCAGAGGCAAAAGGCTTTGGGGAATTTTGTGGTTGCCTTTGGCACCTCGCTTACATTGGTTTTCGGCGCGGCAATTGCCGGCGAATATGTTTTGCCTTCACTGTTCGCGGCTTCCGCTTTCTTCGCTAACGTGGGCAGGGAAATAATCAAGGATTCGGAACAGCTCGGCGCGGACAGGGGCGTCAAGAAAACCCTCCCCATGATTTTGGGCTTTGATAAAATACGGCTCGCGGTTTTGGGGGTTTACATTGTTGCCGCACTCGTTGCTTTCGCGGCGTGGGTTTCAGGCGGGGTTCAAAGCATTGCTTTCCTTGCGTTCCTGATCGTTTCCGCTGCGCTGCTTTACGTTTCGTGGAGCCTGTTTTCACGGAAAAAGTTCGCGGAAGCGCAGAGGTTCAGCAAGTACGCGATGGTTGCCGCGCTTCTGGCTTTCGTGGCGGTGGCTTTGTGAGCAGGGAAGAGCTTGTGCGGAAAACCATTGAAGCACTGAGGAAAAGCGGCTTCACCGTGAGCCATTTCCCGAACTCGAACACTTGTTTTGACATCATAGCGAAAAGCGTTCAGGGAATACTTGTCGTAAAGGTTTATGAAAACGTGGATTCAATGAGGCGCGAGCTTGCCGAGGAGCTGAAAAAGCTCGGCGCGGTGCTGAACGCTGGCACTATTATAGTGGGCGAAAAAACGAAAGTCTTCAGGCTGGAGGACGGCGTGGTTTATTACAGGTATGAAGTTCCCGTAACCACTTTGAAAACTTTTGAGGGGATTCTGGAGGAAAAAACACCGCTTGTGCGGCATTTCAAGGGGCGCAACATCGTGGACATTGACTCTGAAAAGCTTAGGGAATTGAGGGGTGAAATGGGGGTTTCACTTGAAGAGCTTGCAGGCAGGATCGGCGTCGCGACCGAAACGCTTTACAGGTTTGAAAAGGGCGCAAGCACCTCGCTGGAAACCGCGCGCAGGCTTGAGGAAGAGCTTAAAAAAAGCCTCGTGAAGGAGGTGCGGATTTTCGAGAGGAAGCCGGAAAAAATTGTGATTGATGAAAGCCCTGACGAGGAGGTTTTGGGAAAATTGCATGATTTGGGGCTTAAGATGGCGGTGTTCAGCCACACGCCTTTCAGGGCTTTCGGGAAGGCAGATGAAGGAATGTTCATCAGCACGGGCAAGGGAAAATTTGATATTCCGAAAAAGGCCCTGG
>DASRUO010000022.1:0-4338 GCA_035655375.1 archaeon
GTTTTTTTGAGTTTGCGCGGCGTTTCAACCATTTGCTTCCTCATTTTATTTTCAGCTGCCGCCTTGGCTGATGTTCCGGCTGTTTCAAGCGACACTCACCCAAACGGCGAATGGAGCGGCGAGCGCGCCATTAAAATGAGCGTTTCAATGCCGGGCGCCACAGGCTTCAGCTACGAAACCGATCAGGCCGAAGGCACCGTTCCCGACACAACAGTTGATTCTGAGGCCGGTGAAATTTCCCTCGGCTCAAAGCTTGACGGCATTTACTGGTTTCATGTCCGCGGCAAAACCGATTCAGACTGGAGCGATACGGCACATTACGAGATAAAGGTTGACAATTCAGGCCCTTCGAGGCCGGGAAACCCTGTAGCTACTCCTCTTGAAGACGGTACCATAATGGTTGAATGGGGCGCTGCAAGCGATGAGCTTTCAGGCGTTGCGTACTATGATGTTTACAGGAGTGTTTTAAGGTTTGTGAAGGAGGGCGAGATTTCCCGCGAGTTCACGATAAGGGATGCGGTCGCAAAGCTCGTCGGCCCCAATATCACTGGAACGTCTTTTCACGACACAAACAACATAGACGAGGGCTACCGCTACCACTACAAGCTTGTTGCCTTTGACAACGCCGGCAATCAAGGAGTCATAAGCTCCGCCGCTTCGGTCAGGGCGCCTTCTTTCTGCGACCTCGATTTTACTGTTGAAACATCCGTTTCAGAGGACAAAAATCTGAGCATAGGCGTTGCCGCGAACGGTTTTTTCAGGAAGGGCCACATCATCATAACAGGCCCAGGCAATGAGCAGGCGGTTTTGCTTGAAAGCACCGAACGCGTGGATTTGGCCGAGGTTGCTTACTCGCTCGCAAGCAAGCCTAACGGCGATTACAACATTTTCTTCACCTCCATTGATGATGATTTCGATGAATGCGTTGCGCAGGAAACGTTCATTTACGATACAACGCTTCCGCAGATAAAGGTGCTTTCGCCTTCCCCCGCAACGGAGCTCACCGAATCGGTGAGGTTCGAAATTCAGGCTTCTGATGGGGGCGTGAATCCGTCAGGAATCAGCAGCGTTTCAATTTTGCTTGAAAAGAACGGCTCCGAAACGCTTGTCGGCGAGGCCGAGAAGGAAGGCCCAAATTATGTTTTCGACTGGAACACAATCACTTCAGAGAACGGGCGCTTCAGGGTCATTGCAAGGGTTTCAGACAGGGGCGGCAACAAGGTGGAAGACTCCGCAATTTACACTTTCAAGAACACCTTTTTTGCCCGCATCAATGCCGACTCCGCAATAAAGTCCGCGGAAGCGGAGCGCGCCAAAGCGGTTGAATTCATAAATAGCCTGAATGAAAAAAACCTTTCTTTTGACGACCTGAATGCCGCCATTAAAAGCGCTGACGCAAACCTCAGCTATGCCAAGCAACTCATGGGGCAGGGCCTCTATTTCGAGCTTGCCGAGGGGCAGGCCCAGGCCGCCGAAACAATTTTTTCATCGGTTTCTGAAAAGGTTCTTGTGGAGGATTACGGCTCGAAAGTTTACACTTACAACAAGGACCAATTGGATATCTTCCTGCAGGCTTCAGGCATTGATTCGGGAATGGCCGGTGAGGCGAAAGAGCTCATTTCGCGGCTTAATCCTTCGAGAAAGCTTTTCCTGCTGAAAGTTTCAGCTTACGGAAAAACTTACTACAAGGCCAATGTGGAGGTCTCGGTGTTTAATCCTGACCGCAATTCTGTCGCCGTCAAAGTTTTGGAGGTAATTCCGAAACAGTTCACAAACGACTCAAACAACATTTTCTCTTATTCAGGTTTTGAGGCTCTCCAGAATGATCCAGTCATTCTTTTCGAGCCTTTCACGCTTGCGCCTAAAACCTCAAAGAAGCTGACTTACTCCATGGACATTGAGCTTTCAAAGGCGCAGGCTGATGCCCTCCTTTCCGGCAACGTCCTGAATTTCTACGTTTCCCCGCCGATTATCCTTTCCGAATCAAGGAGTGTTGCAGGCCTTTCCTCGCTTTTAAGCTTCAACTCGCTTCTTTCATTCCTTCCGCCGATTGACTGGAACACGACAAACCTTTTCATTGTCGGCGCCGCAATCCTGGTGATGCTGTTCATAATGTTCGTTGCGCTAGTGGTCGCGGCTTTCGGCGTATACTTTTTCTTCATCAGGAAAAAGCGCGGGTGATTGTTCCTTGAATATTGAAAATTTTTTAATGGTTACCGCAAAAGACGTCAACCGCGAGCTGGAAAAATTCCTCCCCAAAAAAATCACCAAAAAATGGGTCAACAACGCGCTCGGCAGGCCGGAATTCGGCTTTGATTTTCCATCTGCCCAGGCATCAATAATAAACCCTGTCTGGGATTTCCTTTCAAGGGGCGGCAAAAGGTGGAGGCCCGCCCTTATGCTGCTTGCCTGCGAATCATCGGGGGGCAATCCAAGGGATGCGTTGCCTTTCACGGTCCTTCCGGAGCTCATACACAACGGCACAATAATGGTGGATGATATTGAGGACAATTCAACGCTCAGGAGGGGCAGGCCTTCAACGCACCTCGTTTTCGGGACCGATATCGCAATTAATGCCGGCAATTCAATGTACTACCTTCCATTCGTGCGCGTTTTCAGGAACCCGAAAATTCCGGCCAAAACCAAGGCAATAATTTATGATTTGTACGCCGAGGAAATGCTCAGGCTTTCATTCGGCCAGGCGCTGGACATTCACTGGCACAACGGGCACAACAACAATGTCACGGAAAAGCAGTACCTTGAGATGTGCTCTTACAAGACCGCTTCGCTTGCAAGGTTTGCAATCCAGGCGGGTGCGGTGCTGGGCGGCGCCTCAAAAAAGCAGTTAAAGGCCTTCAGGGATTTCGCGACAAGCATCGGCGTCGCTTTCCAGATTCAGGACGACATACTTAATGTGAATCCCGGAAAGGGCTGGGGCAAGGCAATAGGTGATGACATTGTCGAGGGAAAGAGGACCTTGCTTGTGATAAGGGCGCTTTCAAGGCTCCCGAAAAACAAAAGCCGCCGCCTCATAAAAATTCTTGACTCGCGCTCCAATTCAGCCAAGGAAATAAGCGAGGCCATTTCACTCATTGAGGAAACAGGCGCGGTTGAGTACGCTGAAAATGCCGCAAAAAAACTCGTTTCAGTCAGCTCGAAAAGGCTTCAAAGCGTCCTTCCGGAATCGCGCGCAAAAAAACTGCTGAACGAGTTCGCCTCTTACATTATTGAAAGGAAAAACTGAACTAATACTAATGCGGTTTTGCGTTCCGTGGCGCGGGATTAAACTTCCTCGTATTTCTCATCCACTTTCTCTATAACTATCCCTTGGCTGCCGATTTTCAGCGGGTGCAAATCCTCCGAATGGTTCGTTGCCCTCATTTTCCTTACGTGAAGCGTTCTGTTGCTCCGCGTCCCGATGCCCATATAGTGCAGCACAACAACCCCGTCAACGACGTATTCCTCAATTCCGTATTTCCCGAACTTGTTTTCGCCTTCCGCGACCTCTGATGTGAGGAGCGTTGTCACGCCAATCCTTGAAAGGAGGTATGAAAGCTTGAGTATTGCCGACCTCACCTCATGCTCGTTCTCGAAATTGAACCCCAGCGCAGGCACCGAGTCAATAACCACCCTTTTCGCGCCGATCCTTTTCGCGGTGCGCATTATTTCCAGGAGCAGCTTGTCAACGTCAAAGCCCGTTGCCGGCATTGAAAACTCTTCCTCGCTAGGCAGCCCGGTTTTCGCGATGCTGCCGTCAATTATCTGCATCATGTTTTCATCCTCTAACTTCCTCAAATCCCAGCCGAACCTGAGCATGTCCTGCCTTATCAGGTCAGGCCTTTCATCAAGGGTCACGTAAATGCCGGGGTCATTGAATTTTTTCGCTCCGTTGAAAATGTACTGCGTGCAGAAAATGGTTTTTCCGGTGCCGCACGAGCCCGAGACAAGGATGCTTCTCCCTTCAGGAAAGCCGCCCTCAACAAGGTCGTCAAAGCCTTTAATCCCAGTAGGAATCCTTTTCATGTTTTCACGTATTATAGCAAACCAATAAAGTAATTCGGCGAATTTTCATGGTTTGCCATCCAGCAGATCCCCAGAAACACCGAAAAACTTTCGTGGCCCGCTATAGTTTGAATCTAACTTGTATTTATAGTTTTTTCAGGTATTCAGGCAGCTTCATTCCGCCTCCGTATTTTTGCCGCGCCCCAACGGTGAATTAGTTTATATTACTTTTTATGCCCTTTTTTATTTTATGGCGCCAAAGCCTCTTGCAATGCTTTTAATCCTCGCTTTCATCCCGCACGCTTTCGCGGGAGAGCTTCCAATCCTTTCGGTTGT
>DASRUO010000023.1:0-5025 GCA_035655375.1 archaeon
TTGACAATGAACCGCTGTCAACATCCGAATCGTTTGCGAGGACATCAACCAACACATCAGAGTCTTCATTGAGGGAAGCGGAATCGTCAACCGCTGTAGGGCCATCATTGACAGCGTTCACCGTGACAGTCACCGTTGCCGTTGCAGTGGCTGTGCCGTCAGTGGCTGTGTAAGTGAAAGAATCGGAGCCGTTGAAATTCGCCTCAGGCGTGTAAATCACCGAGGCTCCGCTTATTGTTGCAGTGCCATGCACGGGCTGCGTAATTGAATCAATGCTTAAAGAATCACCATCAACATCTGAATCATTCGCAAGGACTGCAACGGATTTATTGGTGTCTTCATCCGTTGTGGCGCTGTCGTCGTTGGCTGTGGGAGCGTCATTAACAGGATTGACAGTTACGTAAACCGTTGCGGTGTTAGAGAACGAGGAGCCATCGCTTATCGTGTAAGTGAATGAATCCGAGCCGTTGAAATTTCCGTCGGGAGTGTAAGAAACAAAGGTTGAGTTGTTCACGGCTGAGCCGTGCGCGGGCGGGGAGACAGAGGAAATTGCAAGCGAATCAGAATCAGGGTCTGAATCATTCGCGAGAACTGAAATGTCAACCGATGAATCCTCGTTTGTTGAGGAGTTGTCGTCGTTCGCCGTGGGCGCGGAGTTGAGGATTGTGACTGCGGGCGAGGTTGCGGTTGCGCCGAAAGAAAAGCCGTCTTTCGGCTTTACTGTGAAATGCCATGCCTCACCTTTCACAGTAAGGGCGGATGAAACGGTTTTAAGGTCGTTAAGCGCTGACTGTAGGATTGAATCCTTGAACCACCTTATCTGCGAGCCTGATTCGGGGTCGAGGTTAGGGTCGGAGTAAGTGTAATTAGCGTTCAAATCATCGTTCGTGTTGGGGGTTGAAGGGGAAATGAATAAACCGCTTGCCGAAGGCGCGTTGTTCCCTATGCCGATTTTGTTGCTTGCGGTATTAAGTGTCTGCGCGAAAACGTTTCCGTCAGAATCAGTGCCGTGAAGGTTGAGCGTTGGGTCATACACTTTTTCCGTGATTCCCGCGGGAACAACGTTTGAATCAAATGAAAGAGTTGTCGGAACGCCTTTAGGGACCAAAGTAGGCGAAGAAAGCTTTGCGCTGTAAGTGTTTGCGCCGTCGCTGAATTCAATTGTTGAAAGGGTGTTCAGCGTAACATCCTTGCCGCCGGTGTTGTTCACATCAATTGAAAATGTGGTTGATACGCCCCTGTTGGCGTCGGCCGGAGTTATCGTGAAAGGAATTTCCGCAATGTTGGGAAAGGCAGGGCCTGTTGTTGAGGAAAGGTTGATGTCTTCCTGCGCTGTGTTGTCTTGGAGTTTGATGTGCCAGCTCCAAACAGTGATGCCGCCCTCAATGGGCGTGATTGCGCTGAAAAAAAAGTTGGCGTCATCGCCCTTGGCAATGCCGTTGGCGCCTGAAGCGGTCCAGGTTATCTTTGAAACCTTGCCCGAGGAAATGTTTGTGTCGGTGCTGTGGGACCAGTCCGCGGGCTCTGAAATTGAGTTTGCGTCAACATCGTATTTGATTGTGCCGGTGATGGAGTCGGCAATTGAAAGCTCAATGTCTTTAAGCTTCGAACCCCCGGGACCGTCAACGTAATTCACGTTGAAAATGAACGGGACCATAATGCCGCCGGCGGTGCCGCTTGGCGTGAGCGTGCCTATAATGGTCCTGTCCGTGGCCGCGGAAACGCTTACAGAAAGTAAAAGCAGGAAAGCTGCCGCAAGTGCCACTGCCGTTAAGCTGAAAGAATTCTTGCCCATTAAACCCCGCACCCTTAATATACTCCTTTGGCTGGTGCTTTTAAACATTGCTTTGGGGTAAAAGCGCCCCTAAAGAGTTGCAGCAAAAACCCTTATAAAATCTTATTAATGTTAAAAAGTGAGCGGATTAATTTGGTGGAAGGCTGTTTTGGCCGCTTTAGGCGCCGGCCGGCAACAGTAATTTATACTTCCTCAAAACACTTTAAAGTGAAGGCATCAAAAATGGGTTTAGATGTTATTTCAATCGGCTCCGCAACGGAGGACGTTTTCGTGCACGTGCCCGCGAAATTTTCAGGCAACGGCGCATGCGTCTTTTACCCCGGCACCAAGGTTGAAATAGAGAAAATGGAGTATTACACCGGCGGCGGCGCGACAAATACCGCGGTTGCATTTTCAAGGATGGGCTTGAAGGCGGGGGTTTTGTGCGCCGTGGGAAATGATGAAAGCGGCGACAGAATAATCAAGGAACTGAAAAAGGAAAAAGTCAATTCTGAATTGGTAATGAATGTGAAAAGCAAAAACACTTCTTACTCTGTAATACTGACAGGCTTCGGCCGCGACCGCGTGATTTTATGCTACAGCGGCGCGACCGCAATGCTCCAGCACATAACAATGCCCTGGAAGAAGATGCGGGCGAAATGGCTTTACATAACGTCACTGCACTCGAAACCCGCGATGCTGGAAAAGGTTTTTGCGCACGCAAAAAAAAACGGCATCAGGGTTGCGTTCAACCCCGGGGAAATGGAGCTGAGGCTGGGCATTGAAAGGCTTGGAAAAATCTGCGGAAAGTTTGAAATACTGCTCTTAAACAGCGAGGAGGCACTCAAACTAACGGGTTCGGTTGACATCCATAGAAACCTGCAAAAGCTTTCAGGGCTTGCAGGAATTGTCGTCATTACTGAGGGAAAGCACGGAGCGCACGCAACCGACGGCGGTTATGTTTACTCAGTGAAATCGCTTAAAGTCGAGCCCTTGGACGTCACGGGCGCGGGCGACGCTTTCGGCTCGGGGTTTACGGCGGCTGTGATTAAGGGGAAAGGAATTGAAGAGGCGTTGGCTTACGGCACGGCGAACGCGAATTCGGTGATAATGCACTTGGGAACGAAAAACGTGCTGCTCACGGAAAAAGCAATAAAGGGATTCAACGCGAAGCACGGCGGGCTGAAAGTGGTGAAGCGGCTTTTGTAAAACTTAAAAAATTATAGGCCGCCGGTTTCCTCGAACTGCTCGTAATTTGAGTTGTTGAACTTGTAAAGGAAACGCTTTATTTTCGCGCCCGCGAAAGAATATTTTTCAAGGGCGTCTTTCTTCTCACCGTAAAATTCGCGGAAATCGTGCTTCTGGCTGGGGTCAAGGAGGAGGAATTTGCCGCTGAGTTCCGTAATCACGAAGGCGTGCGAGGACGCGTTCTCCATTTCAGCAATCACGACCTCGGCTTTTTCATCGCCCAACGCGTAAAGCAATGAACACAAAAAGACTGCCTGGTCCTCGTCGTCGCCGATTTTTTCCTGCGTTATTTCCTTCGGGGTGAGCCAGAAGAAAATGTTTATGTCCGCCTTCACGAACATTATCTCGTCCCTTACGTAAGCAAACGCCTTTTCAGCCGCCTGGAAGAAATGGTTTCCGAAAGAATAATTTTCGGGGATGAACTGCTGGGCAAGGGACTGAATTGTCAGGTCCTCTTTTGACACAAGCGCCTTAATTTCACCGACCGTTTTGCGCTCGCCCTCGTTAATCACGCCGGCGTACCTTGAAAGCAGGAGCTTGTAAAGGGTTGAAAGCGATTCATGCGCGCTATCCCCCTGAGAAAATTCGGCGTTTCCGGCGCCTTCAAGGCGCTGCTTCAGCCCATTAAGCTCTTTTTTCATGGCGGCATTTTCAAGCAGCAAATCCGAATAGCTTACGCCTGAAATCCTTGAAAGGTGCCCTTTAAGCTCTTTCAGCTGGAAAAGCGTCTCCCTCTTCCTTTCAGGGCTTTTCTCGGAGGAAACGCTTTCCTCAAGCGCGTGGATATTTTTAAGCAGCTCTTTTTCCTGCGTGGTTTTCCTGAGCAAGGGCTTTGTGGAGTAGTTGAACGCCATAAATCCTATACATAATTGGCTGGGAAAGGGCTAAAAAGGTTTCAGGAGGCGGGAAAAGGGGCGAATACTGCTACATAACATATTAAATAATGTTGCAGAAATTTCTTTATCAGCATGGCGGAATGGAAAGTCTTTTTCACGGCAACTTTTGAGGAAAAACTCAATAAATCAGAAAAGAGTTTCCTTGGCTGGGTTGAAAAGACCTTGAATAAATTGGCGGAGAATCCGTTTGTTGGAAAGCCGATTAACGCCAAATGGTTTCGGGAAAAGAAGTACGGCAAGTCCAGAATTTATTACTTGATTTATGAGAATTTGAAAAGCGTGTATTTGGTGAATATGAGCGAAAATAAAGACCAGCAAGCCATCATCAATTCAATACTGGTTCTGCTGGACGTTTACAGGAAAGAAATTGAAGAATTGGATAAACGGGGCGGTTAGCGGACGCGCCTGACCCTGCCCGCCTTGATGTCAGCCAGGCTGCTTGCAAGCTCTTTCAGGAATTCCATGTCGATATTAGCCTGCTGTTTGAGCTTAGTATAACGGGATTTTGATATTGTGACCGTATCTTGCATGCTATAATTGGCTTCTCCGGCTAATTTAAACTTTTCTTTCAGCGCCCTTGCCGTGATGATGAAATTCCCAGCCGAAAACTTTTATTCGCGGAAAGCATTGTATTAAAGTGATTTATTGCAATCTTTTAATCAACCGATAAAAAAAGGCAAAAAAAGCGGAAGTGGGTGTTTGATGGAAAAGGCTTTTGCGCAGGTTTCAATTGAGTATCTTGCAATAACGGTTTTCCTGCTCATTGTTTCAGGCATAATTTTCGGGTTCGCGCTCTACTTCTTCAATGAAAACACCGCGATAGCGCAGGCGGAGGACGCTGTAACCAAAATAGCGAACCACGCAAACCTTGTCGCCTCCCAAGGCGATGGCAGCAGGGTTTTCTTTGAGGTGGAAATACCGCAAAACGTGCAGAGCTTTGAGGTGAAAAACAAGGCCGTGCACATGAGCATCCAGACCAGCACAGGATTAAACGATGTTGTGGCGTACTCAAAGGCTTTTTTAAGCGAGCAAACCCTTTCAGCCACGGGCGGGAGGAAAACATTCAGCGCCACCTTTTCGGACGGGAACGTGGTGGTGAAAGATGAC
>DASRUO010000024.1:0-7977 GCA_035655375.1 archaeon
GCGGAACCCGTGCCGGGTGAATCTGAAACCGGAAGCGTTATTGGAGAAGGCTGCAGCGGGCTATCGGCTTCGGCAAAAGAAATTTCAGGCGCCTGCGCGGGCTGCGCCTCAACCATTGGCGCGAACATTGAGAAAAAAATCATGTACGCGAGAAAGATGCCGGAAACCTTTTTCATGCACAACCACTTGATGCCGTTTTATGCCATCATTATATTATATGTAATATATTGTAAGGTTTGCCGCAATATTTATTTGTTTGCCTGCAGGAGCGGAAAGAAACGCCTTTATGTGAAAAACCCCATGGCGTGCCTGAAGCTTTCATGGGGCGCCTGAAGTGGCCCACGCAAACAAAAATTGAAGCGGCAAAAAAGATTCGCAGGCATTCCGGCATTTCAGAATCCGAAATACAAAAAGTAAATGAAGCCGGTTATTGCCTGCGGAACCAGGAATATTATCACCGCGGAAGCGACAAGGGTTGAAAGGTAGCACGCTATGAAAAGCCTGAGCCATTCAGGCCTTTTCTTCATCCTCGCGGTAACGGCCTCGAAAAAGTACAGCCCCATGAATTCAAGCGGCATTAAAATCAGCGACAGCACGGCCGAAACAATCGCGACCCTCACGACTCCGGCAACGAATGCGAGCACGAGGTTGCCGGGCTCCGGCGAAAAAATTTCGGGCACGTTTTGCACCGGAAGCTCATGCAGCGCGAAAATGAAGGGGACGAAATACGCCAGCATCAGAAGGATGAATGAAACGAAAAAGGTTGCCGCAAGCGCGCTCATTGTCCAGCTCCATTTCGTTTCAGCGGAGATTTTTCGCCTAACATAAGAGCCGGCAAGCGCCATGAAGAAAACGGGCAATGCCACAACCAGCGACCCCCTCAAAAGGTCAATCACTGAATAGAGCAGTAAAAGCAAAGCATTTTCGGGCATTAAGACAATAATTTATTAAGTACTATAAATATTTTTAGTGTACCATGGTTTTCAGCGAAATCGCTTCCGGCGCCCTGATTTCGGCTTACCTTCTCGCAGGCTCCACGAGCTGGGGCTACATTTTCCTGCGCATAGCGTGGCCCAAGGTAAGGTCGAAAGAGCTCGCTTACAAAAGCGGCTGGAGCGTCATAACCGGCCTCGTTTTCTCGGTTGCGGCGGCAGGGTTTGTGTCGCTGATTTTTTTCCTTGACTTGAGCCTTTGGAGCTTTCCTGAAACGCTTTTTTTGGGCGCAATAGTTTTCGTTGCGACCGGAATCGCGGTTTCAACCCTCAGGAGAAAATTCTGGGGGCCGAAAAAAGTTGTTGTCGGCGTGCCTAAAAGGGCCGTTTATGCGAACATTGCGGCGCGGAAAGCCTTTGAAAAAGTGCCTGAAAACAGTTACATAAAGGTGAGCGGCTACGGGATTGAAAAGCTTGAAAGGCTCGGCGAAAAGCTTGCACAGACCCCTGTGGGAAACGCGCCGGAAATGGCGGCGGCGCAGTCGGCCGCGGTTGAGCAGTGGGTGAAGGAGAAAAAGGCGCCGCCGCTGGAAAGCGTGAAGCAGGCGGAGGAAGGCAAAAAGCCTGAACTCCTGAAAAAGCCCGCGGAAAAGCCTCCGCAGGAAAAAGCAGTGAAAGCGGAGGCCATGCCTGCCCCTTTCACGCCCGGAAAAAAAGCGTTGCCTGAAGCCGTGAAGCAAAGCCCTGAGGGAAAGCCGGCGATGAAGCGGCCTGAAAAGATGCAGGGAAAAAATATGCAGGAACTCAGGGGAAAATTCGCAACCGGAATTGCGGGGAAAGCGCCGGAAAAGCCTGCCTTTGAAAACCCGGAACTGGCAACAGCTGAAAAAATCCTTAAAGAAGTTGGCGAAGCGAAACAGGAAAAAGATTTCATGTTCCCCGGAACTGGCGGCAAAGACGCGGAGAAAGCCGTTAAGCGGGACGCGGAAAGGCCGGCTGAGCCCGGAACGGGAGCGCTGAAAGAAGGTGGCGCCCTTCCACTTCCGTCAACGGAATCCCCGAAAGGGGATTGGGTTGGTGAAAAGCCGGCGGTTAAAATTGGTGAAGCGATGCGGAAAAGCCTTGACGAGAAAGGCAGACGGGAACTCACATTCAAAAAGTTTGAGGAACAGCTCGGGTTAAAAGGGGAAATTGCCGGAACGCAAAGCGGCGCGGCTTCTGAAGGGGACAGGCTTTCACAGCTGAAGAAAAAGCTTGAGTCAGGCGGGAAAGTGTTCCCGGAAGATTTCAGGCCTTCAGGGCCGGACAAAAAAAATTCTGAAACCACCGGCATTCCCGGAGGCGGCGGAAAAAACCGGGACATTGATTCCATAATTTCGGCGCTTGAAAAAAGCAGGGCCGGCAATGAGGCTTCCGTTGGAACAAGGGAGCAGATGCGGGAAAAAACGGAGAAGTCGCAGGAATTCATAAGGGAAAATATGAGGGAAAAAATGGGGCCCGTTAAGCCCGCGGAAGAAGTGGGGGACGCCGGCGGGCAGCCGGAAAAGCTCCCGAAATCCGCCAAGCTGCTCAAGGAACTCCTGAAAAACTCTGAAGGTGAAGGGTGAAGCAAAATGGCCGAAGACGTTCCGAGGAGGATGAAAAGGTTTTACAGGGAAAACGAAACCCCAAAGGCCGAGGAGCTGAAGAAAAGGCTTACCGGAATGGCGATTAAAGAGGTTGACACATTCAGGGAAAAACATTCAAGGTTTCCGGAAAAAGAGCATGAAATCGAGGAAATAAGCGAAAGCCTTTTCAGGCAGCTGAAAGACGAGCTGAAGGGAAATGAAAAATCCGCGGAAAAAATTCAGGAGGAAGAGATAGGTGCGCTGGCTGAAGGCGCAACCCCGGGAGAATCAGGAAGCGCCGCGGAAAACGGGAAAACCTTTTTAGAGCGCAGGAAGGAGAGAAGGGGGCGCCAAGGCGGAAACGCTGCGGCGGAAAAACCCGGGCGGCCGGAAAACTCAGGAAGCCCGTTTGCAGGAAAACACGGGAAAAGGCGCCGCGGAAAAATTGGGGGAGAGGCCGGGGCTGAAGATGAATCGGGGAAAGGTTCAGGCGAAGATGAAACGGCCGGCGAAGAATCAGGTGAAGAGGCCGGAATGGACATGCCTGAAATACCGGAGCTTGCATCAGAAAGTGAAACAGGGGAAAATGAAGGGGTTGCGGAAGGCGGGGAAGGCATGGAAAGCCTTGCCGGAATTGACGAGCTTTCATCGCTTGAACAGGACCTCAAGGAAGGAAGCGACGACTTTGACCTGATTGAAAAAGAGGTTGAAACAAACTCGAATGAGTGCCCTAACTGCAAGAGCAAGGCCGAGCAGCTTGTGTACTGCCCGCAGTGCGGAACGGCTTTCTGCGACCACTGCGCGAAAAAGGTCGAGGTGCAGCAGGAAGCCCTGAAATACACGTGCACGAAGTGCGGGACAGAGTTCAAAAAGAAAAAAGCCGTGTAAGTAAGGCCGTTGCCCTTTTTTCACCTGCTGCTGGAGAATGTTGATCGGCTGTTCCGCAGGCGCGGGCGGTTCAGGCTATAGCAAACCAATAAAGTAATTCGGCGGATTTTCATGGTTTGCCATCTAGCAGACCACCATAAATGCCGAAAAACTTTTGTGGTCTGCTATAAAGCTAGCCCGAACTTTCAAAAGAAGATTCAACCTCGCCGACCTTTTTGCAGCCCCATTCCGCGTCAGGAACCGCGGGGTTGTCTTTGTATAAAAGGCCTGAAGTGCGCTGTTCCGTTGTGCCGAGCCAGGCCGCGTCCCAGAGAATGAGGTCAACCTGCGACTTGAAATCGCCCGGAGTGCCGTCAGGAAATTCTTTTATCAGCTTTATCGAGGAAGAAGCCTGTGAAGTGGCGCCCACGTTTGCGAGCATTCTTGAAAGCTTCGCCATCACAGTCGTGTAATCGGCGCTGCCGAGCGCGCAGAAATAATCGATGTGCGAGGGCCCGCCTTCCGGGGTTGAGTAAATGAAAAACCGCCCCGGAATGCCGGCGTCTTTTTTCGTGAAATTGGTGGTGTGGAAGTAGAAGTAAACGAATTTCCGCTCGTCCGGAATGGTGATGTAGAAAATGTAATCCGTTGAATCTGAAATCGGGCTCAGGATTGAGGAAATCGTTTTCCCCAAAACAAGCTTTTCCCTGTCGCCGATTATCTGGTCGTCGGCGTAGTCCTCCTTTAGGATTGCGAGAAGGTAATCAATTTCAGCATCAGAATCGTAAATTGACTGCGACGGGTCCCTCGGCGTGGAACTGTAAAGAATCGTTTTCAGCGAATTCGTGGCGAATGTGGTGCTTGACTCTTCCGAGACCTGCTGCTTTATGGATGAGCCGTAGGAGTTGGCGAAGCCGAAAAGGAAAACCGAAAGCGAGATGACCACTAAGAGGAAGAAAAGCGCATCCGTTACGGCCGCCTGCCCTTTCCGGTTCATTTCCACGCCACCACGAACAGGTGCATAGGCTTCACAACCTTTTCATCCTCAACCGCTATCGGGAAAATCCTTGAAACAACGGTGCTCTTCGCCGCCTCATCAATGGAAAGCATGTCTGAAACCGATTCAGCGCCTGAAACCCCGGTGTTTGTGCACAGAAATTTCCCCTGCGAATTGCGGTAAAAATTCACGTTGAAAATATTTTTTGTGATGAGCTCTTCCTTGGAAAGCGCGCCGGAAGTGCCGTCATTGGAGATGAAAGCGGCAAACTTCAGGTTTACGGTGCCGATTTCCCTGCAGTGGGACGTGAAATCGCCGAGGCCGGTGACGTAACTGTTTGACTGCAGTATGCGGGAAATGTTCATCACTGTGAGGTCGTCGCCGAACTCCCCGTTGCGGGCGTTGAAAGTGTTGAAGGTGATGGCGAAAGTCGAGAAGAAAATCACCAATCCGAGAATCAGCGGGATAAGCGACGGGAGGTCGTCGCCTATCGGCCCTATGAAACCTTTAACGCCTAGCAGGAAAAACCACCTTCAGAGCCCGTTGAGGCGTCAGGCGGATGGACTTGTTCGCCCACAACCGTTTTGTCCGCATCGCACAGCGCGGCATTGCACGCGATAATGTAAAGGAACGGCTGGCCGTTTTTCACTTCCTTCACAAGCTCAAGGGAATTGACTGGTGTTACGGCCTGCGGGTCGAGGAAGACCCCTTCATCGAGGTTTGTCCGCTCCTGCAGTGCGCCTTCATAGCCGATGCCGTTCCCCAAATCCTTGTAATCCCTTGACCACAGGAAAATTTCAGCCTTTGTCCTGAAGCTGTCCGCCGCGATGGCTTTCGGCTCATAGGATGAGTCGTCGAAAAAGCGCCTTATTTCGGTGCGCGGGTAAACCGAGAATATGACGACGTTAAGGATTTCATTGTCCTCGGTTTCAAGTTTTTGCTCGGAAATTTTCATGACGTAATAAAATGTGTTTCCCGCGACCTGGAAGTCGTTTGGGAGGAAGTACGAGTCGCTGAAGCAATAGTTCGGGGAACTCACGAAAGCGAATGACGTTTCCTTCAGCCTCGAGGCGAGCTCGCCCGCTTCATTGACTTTTGTTATGTCCGCGAGGCCGAACATGAAGAAAGCTATTATTGCGGTTATGGCGGTAACGAGGATGAGCAGGTCCATTTTGCTCAGGATGAATCCGAGCATTTCATTCGGCCCCCTTCCTGTAAACGCATATCACGGGCGCGTCGCTGAAAAGGTTGAACTGCTTTATCAAAGTGTACTGGCCTTCCTCAATCTGTTTCCCTTTCCAGTCAGCGAGGCTGTAAGAGCCTTCAAGCACCCTCACATCGCACGGGCTTCCCTCGGGAAAAGTCGTTGCGGAGGAAATGCGCAGGCATTTCACATCGGTAAAGCTCGGCGAGCTGAACTGCAGCACGATGCACTGTGAAATGCTTCCCCCGCAGAAGGCCGAACAGTAATCAAGCTCGTCCCTTTCAATGATGCGGAGGCTGCTTTCCTTTTCCGAAAAACAGTTCGGCAGCTCGAATGAAACGTTTGCCTTGGACTTGGTTTTCACGACAGATTCAATGCCTGCCCTTATCTCTTCAAGGCTCTGCCTCATCTTGCCCTCGCACGTTGTCCTTTCAAGGACCTGAAGCGCGTTGAAGCCGGCTATTATGACGAAACCCATCAGGATTATCGCCACTAAAAGCTCGAACGGGGCGGCTTCCTGCCCCCTTTCAAAGGACATGATGCAAAAATAGGCGGAAAGTTGTATTTATTAGTTTGGCGGAACCCGGTCTCACGCCTGAAACATTTTTTCAGGAAGAAATTAAAATTGCGGAAATTTTTGCCGGAAAAATAAAAAGCCGGAGCTTACATTTCGCGGAGATAGCCCCAATTGTGCAGCTTGTCCGTGTCCTCAAACCAACGGTCGCCTATGTCTTTCCTGTAATACATGTTCGGGATGCGGATGTTGCTTATCCTGTTGTAAACCTGCGCCCGCGCCTGCTTCATTGTCTGGCCCGTGCCCACAACTATCAGTATCACGCCCGAATTGCCGGTGACAACCCATTCGTGGTCCACAAGCTTCACGTCCTCAATGTGGATGCCCTCAAACTCTGGCTTCTTGAACAGTATTACGGCGTCCTTTGAGTAAGTGCTGAAAGTCTGCGGGTCATCGAAAGGGAAGGGCGGCACAACAATCCTCACCCCGACTTGAAAGCCGCTCCTCGCCTTGAACCTGAAGCTGTTCCCCTGCGCGAGGTTGTAAAGGAATTCCCCCATGGGCGTGAGCATGCCTTCCTGCTGGATGCTTATGGTCGGGTAGCCGAAGCGTGAGGTGAACTCCAAAGGATAGATGCCGTTGCCGTTCACGATGCAGTTCAAATCAATGTAGCCCACATATCCTTCCCGCGCGAGCGTGGGCTCAAGCTTTTTCAGGGTTGCATTGAAAAGCTTGTTCGGATTGCTCCAGAACATCGAGGTGTTTCCGCACCAGTAAGGCTTCCCGTTGCGCCTCACAAACATCACGTGGTTTTTCACGGTTGCGCAGTAAACTTTTCCGGAATACTCAACCACTTTGGTATCCCTCTTGTCTATCCATGAATCAAGCTTTTTGACCCGCTCAAGCACTTCATATTGTACCCTGTCGGAGTTCGCGTAATGGTCCTTGATGAAAATTCTCCCCCTTGGGGGCCTGTGCTTTATTACCCCGACCCGGCCTATTTTGAGGAGCAATTCCTGCAAGTCATCCGCAAGCCTTTTCGATGAGGTGTAGAATATCCTGAAGCCGCCTCTCATTTGGGTAGCGTCACCTAAAGCAAACCAGTCCAAAAAAATCTTTATCTGGCGCGGCGTCAGGTTTTTTATGAAACGCGGAACAAACTTTTCCGGAGCTTTCCCGAACTGCGTTAGGTAAGAGGATAGCTGCTTGCGGTCAGCATTGAAGGCGTTTCCGCTTTCAGGGAACCTGAAAGGCATTGATGCCAGCAATTCCCGTATTTTGCCGGTAGCTGGCTCTTTTTTTTGCGCAACACTGACCCTGCCCGTAGGCGAAGCGCTGCCGTCTGCGAGCCATATTCCGAAGAATGCGAGCCACTTTTCCATCGGAATTTTGACTTCACCTGATTTGTGCACCTGAACCTGCCTGCTCTTATGATAGCCAAGCTCAACCGAAGGCAGGGTGAAATAATCATTCTCTGCCCCAACCCATGTGCCAGTCCTCTTTATTACTGACTGGAACTCAAGGTCTCTAGCCTTCACAAACATGAATTCAGGCTTTCCGCTTCTGGCCGTGTGCTGGCTCGCGACGTACATGTCGTGGTCCGGAGTGACCATTATGTCAAGCGTCTGATTCGTTATGGAAACGAGCTTTTTGTGGTGGTCAAAGACAACGAGCTCTTCCGGCTCATTGAATTCAATTTCATGGCTGGCCGGATTCAAAGTGCACAGCTTGTCTTCATAAGCCAGGTCCTTGAAAAACTTCCAGCCATTGTCAGTAAGAACCTCTGTCTGCTTGTCATAGCAGCCCATCTCTCCCGTGCTCGGGCCGATGCTGCCGGGAAAAAGTTTTTTGTGCTC
>DASRUO010000025.1:0-3157 GCA_035655375.1 archaeon
TCACGGCTCCGCGCCGAAGTACGCGGGCAAGGACGTTGCGAACCCGATTGCGACCATTCTGAGCGCGGGAATGATGCTCAAGTACTCTTTCGGGCTTGAAAAGGAAGCATTGGAAATTGAGAAAGCGGTTGAAAAAGTGATTGCCAACAGTAGGACCAAGGACATTTTCACGCAAGGGAAAAAGCTTGTGGGCACGAAGGAAATGGGGAAATTAATTGCGAAAGAAATTTGAAAAAAGTCTGCGGGGATCGGCTTGGAAAATGATTTGAAGGCAGCCAGGTTTTCCTTTGCGTTCGGGTTTATTTTATTTGCTGCAAATTTTTTTTACGTCTTTCTTACCCAAAACCTGCCGTTTGAGTTCATGCACATAATGGTTGCCGTTATTATTGGAATCGCAAAGCCCGTTTATGAAATTAATCCGGCACTAGGGGTTTACTTTATAGCATTCAACATTTTTTACCAGTTCCTCTGGCTTCTTGTGACATTGATTGGGATATTATGGCTTGTTTTTGAGAGGAAAGAAGGAATGTACCGAGATTTTCTTGATGCTTACCTTGAACGCCTTGGAAACACCTACAATAAAATATTAGCCATTTCGGTTGTCGGCCCCATACTGGCGATAATTTTATTCCAGCTTATTATTGCAGTTTTGTCACTTTATGCGGGGCGGCCATTGGAAATCGACTGGACCTTAATTGTCCAGGACATCGGAAAATCGATCAACTAAACTGGCCAGCATATTAAATACTTTTTCTCGCATTTTTAGCTTATGCTTTTAGACCCCTTAATAATCGCCTTTTTCGGCATCGCAGTCGGGTTTGCTTTCCAGAAGTTTATAGGTTTTGACCAGAAAACCGCCGCTGATTTGCTGATTTACATCACGGCGCCGGCGCTGATTTTTTCCGCGATTTACTCAAGGGAAATAATCCTTGAACACTTTTTCCTTCTCGGCCTGGCTGCGCTGCTTGTAATGCTTGCCTCCGGAATTTTCGCGTGGATTGCGTTCAGGCTATTGAAATACGGCAATTCTGGAATGCTTTTGCCGGCAATGTTCATGAATTCAGGCTATCTCGGCTATCCTGTCGCGCTGTTCGCTTTGGGTGAAATAGGTTTGCAGAACGCGATAATTTTTGACGCTTTCGAAACAGCCCTGATTTTCTCCATAGGCGTTTTCCTTGTGCAGAAAACAGGTGTAAGGAAAAGGGAAAAGCTCGCGGCAATATTCAGATTGCCCCTGATTTACGCGATAGTGCTCGGCGCGGCGCTGAACCTGGCGCACGTTTGGCTGCCGGAACTTTTTGTAAGCTCGCTTTCATTTATTGGCTCGGCGACAATTCCTCTTGCACTGCTCGCGCTCGGGGGAAGGCTCGCGCAGCTGAAAATAGGCTCCTTGAAAATTCCTTTCGTGTCTGTTTTCGCGAGGCTCGCAATCGGGGGAATTGCAGGGTTTGCGTTCATAAAGCTTCTCAATGTTGAGGGAACAGTGGCTTCAGTGATTCTCCTGCTTTCAGTTATGCCGCCGGCGGTGAACAGCTATGTGCTGAATGAAAAGTTCAGGAAAGACGCGGACAATGCCGCAACCGCTGTCGTGCTCGGCACTGTTTTAAGCGTGATTCCGATAGCGCTCGTGCTGGCGCTGATTTGAATTTTTAAAAAAAAGAAAAAGCAGTGCAAGTTAAGCGCAAAAAAAACCTTGGCAAAGAAAAAAATTTACGGCAAAAATAAAAGAAAAAGCAAGGCAGGGCCGAAGCCCCGCCTTTTTTGCCGCAATTAAGTCTGATATGCTTTCATTACCACTTTTAACTGGGTGGTCTCGTTTTCGTAGACGTTGAACACCAGTTCAGCCCTAGAGAATCCTTCAGCGCTGAAAGCGTATGTGTAGCTTCCGGGCACTGCACTGCCTTCAATGTGGCTGTCGTACAGCGGACTCTCAAAAGATTCACATGTATTCTGTGAATATGGGCACACTGTTGCGGTCACTGTTGTCGCGTAGGTTTTCACGTCGAACGGGTTGCCTGCCTCGTCAAGCACGTCTAGTATTACGTAGCCATATGCGGGCCTCGGCTTTGACACCGTGATGTCGACATAGTTGCCGTACTGCGCTATCACGAGCTTTTCAGCGCCGCCGTAGGAGCCGTCGTTCGCGGAAGCCGAGAATGCGTAGTTGCCCGGCAAAACCTGCATTGTGGCCTGGCCGTACTGGTCTGTCTGCGCCGAGGCATCGAGTGAACCGTTAAGGCCTGTCCACCTTGAGCCCGCGCCCGAGCCCAGATTATAGTTGGAGTACGCGCTCACGTAAGCGTTCGGAACGGCGTTCCAAGAATCATCGTGAACGTATACCTGCACTTGAACTGTAGGGTCCTGCGAGCAGCCTGACAGGGCGATGACCGCCAGAACGCCTAAAACCGCTATCAATAATCCTTTTTTCATCAGTAAACCTCCTTACGAAAAAATACTTAAAAGATGAAAGTTCTCCGGCATATTTAAAGTAAACCGTTAAATCTTCTACATAATAATTTTCTTTTTTTCGGGAAATAACGCAACCAAAACCAATTTATAACAGTTTGCGGAACAAAGTATTGTATGCATTCACAGCACATGGCTTTGAATTACGGCAAAAGCGCTGAAATTCTTGCTAGCGTGCGGAAGGCTTTAGGCAGCTATTTCTATTACTTTTTCTGGTAAGCGCGCCCATAAATTCAGGAATTTGGGCGGGCAAAAACTAAAAAAGGAGAGATGGCTATATAAAATAGAAAAAAGGGATAGAAGGTCGAAAAATGGGCAAAATTGAAAAGAATCGGAAAAGCGTTGACGGCATCGATGAAAAAATCGCGGAGTTGCTGGGCAAAAGGCTGAAGCTTGCGGAAGAGATTGGAAAAGAGAAAAAGCAGGTGCATGAACCGGTTTACGACCCTGTGCGCGAGGAGGAAATAATTGAAAAGCTTTCCTCTAAAAGCAACGGAAAACTTTCAAGGAAAGCGATTGAGCCGATTTTCAGGGAAATTTTCAGCCTTTCAAGGAAGGCGCAGCAGCCGCTGAAAGTGGCTTTCCTCGGCCCTGAAACAAGCTTCACGCACAGCGCGGCAATAAAGCAGTTCGGCACCCAGACCGGGTTCGTGAGCGCCGATTCAATCAATGAGGTGTTCGCAATCACGGA
>DASRUO010000026.1:0-2556 GCA_035655375.1 archaeon
TCCTGCAAATCCTTTCAACCCCGTCCTCGCACAAAATCTTCACCTGGCTTGCGCCCATAAGCTGCATCACGATGCCGAACATTTCAAGCTCGTTCCTGCGCGGCAGCCTGAGCTTCACGAACTCTTCCTGTTCCCCGCTCCCTTTTGAATTTCCGTGCCCGGCCAAAATCATACCTTCAATATTATTGCGTGCATAACCCCTTGGATTCTAATAATGTCTTTCCCGCTTAAAAGACCTTGTTTTACCGCCACGCCGACGCTTTTTTCCCCGAAAAGGTTTATGCTGTCATGCTCTTTTAAGAGCTCCGCGAGCCTTTCCTCACCGATTTTCTCGCCCCTGTAAAATGATTCCTTGACCGTAACCTCAATATCTTTTCCGGAAAAAGTTTTCCCCAAAACGTTTTCATCCGCGCACGCAAGAACTCTGCTTCCGCCGGTTTCATGGGTTTTGCAGTACACTCACACCATCTTTCAGCCGTCAGATTTTTTTCAGCGCACTCAGGGCCCCGCACGCCGTGCACTTCAGCATTTTAACCCCGTGGTTTTCGACAATGTTCGTGTCGGGCTTTTTGCACTCGTGGCAGAAAACGTATTCCTTGAGGTAAGAGGAAAACATCTTGTCAATCATTTCAGGATAAAACTTGCCGTTCATTATGAGCTTGCCTTCCTCAATGCTCATCGCGGTCGCGGTCTCCTTTGCGATGAATTTGTAAAGCTGCCTTTCATCCCGCTGCACGCCCTTGACGGCCGAGGAAAAATTGGATATTACGGTTTTCTTCCCCTGAACCCTGCTTTCAAGCTTCGGCACCTCAAACCTTTCCTTTGAAACGCTTTTCTCGGGCAGGGAGCTGTAAAGCCTGTTCAGCATCTTCTCGTAATCCACAATACTCTTGCGCTGTTAAAGGCTTTTAAAGGTTCCCAGCTCCGCAATCCTTTGAAAGTTTCCAGAAAACATTTATTAAGAAATAATTCCTTTCTTTAGCGGTTTCCCCATGAAAGAAGAGCACTTAGATTCCCTGAAAATGGTTGCAGGAATAATCCTCGTAATACTTTTAGGCCTCTTCATTTCACGGAACAGTTCTTTGGTGTTGGCGCTCACAAGTGGCTTCGGCCTGTTCGGCCTGTTCCTTGCCTCGGTGATTGCGAACGCTACGATTTTTTTTCCGCTCCTCATTGAGCCATTGGTGTTCATCCTCGGCGGAAGCACTTCAGGGCTTTTAGAGGCAGCGGTTGTCGGCTTGGTGATGGGCGCGGGCGCCGGCATAGGCGAAATGACCGCTTACGCCATCGGCCTTTTCGGCATCAAAGCGATTGAAATCAAGAACAAGGAATTCAAGCTCATCATAGAATTAAAGCGCAGGATAGGCTCCGGCGGAATGATTTTCATTTTTCTTTCCGCCTTAATCCCCTTCCCTTTCGACTTCATAGGAATCACGGCGGGCCTGATAAAATACGATTTCAAAAAGTTTTTCCTCGCCGCGCTCCTGGGCAAGGCCCTGCGCTACACAATCGTTGCGGTTGCGGGCTTTTACGGGCTTTCATTCATCAAGCACATTTTCCTGTTTTAAAAAAAGTTTTCAGCGCCACCCCGTCAACTATTAAAATCCCGCGAGCTTCACCAAAAGCCACACCGCAAGCATCAGCACCGCCTGCAACGGAAGCGCTGGCAGTGCCCTCCCCTTTTCCAGCGAAGCGTAATGAACAGTTGCGATAAGGCCCGCAAGCGAAGCGGCAAGCAACGCTATTGAGGGAACGAAATAGTACGGATACGCAAAAACCGCTTTGGTTGAAGCCAGCACGCTCACGCTGAACGCCAGAGGCACAACCATGTCCCCAGTGCCCAATTCAAACTGGTGCTCTTTCGTGGGCATCGCGAAAGTGAATGAAAGGTTTTTTTTCGTGATGCCTTTCGCCAGCGTTATCATGTGCTTTGTCTTAAATACGGCGATGAAATCGTACACGGACAATAAAACCAAAAACACTATCACCGGCACAACGCCGAGGCTCGCCCCCACGAGCGCCCCGCCGCCCGCCGCCGCGACAACGCTTGAAACATTCCTCAGGAAAACGTTTTTTGAAAGCAGGATTCTTGAAAGCACCAAAAGCAGCGCCAGCCCCAGAATTGCGAGCCCGCTTTCGGTGAAGGGCAGCAGCACTATGATTGTTGTGCCGAAAACCGCGAGCACTTCCGCGCCCTTGAGCACCAGGCTTATCAGCCACCCGGAGCCGAACCTGAAAAGCGCGAGCAGCGCCGCCGTGAACAGGAGAATCCACGCGATGAGGCCGAAGCTGTTTTCAACATCCTCAGGATTGTCAGTCACAATCGTTGAATGGATGTTTTCCTTCACAAGAAAATCGCCGACAACCAATCCGAGGGACTGCGTAATGATGAAAAGTATGAGCAGTTGCGCAATCAGCGTGTTGTTCATGCAGACAATAGTTCAGCATGTTTTTTTATGCTGTTGGTTCAGCCCTCAAAAATCTTCCTCCCTATGCGCAGGACAGTCGCGCCTTCCTCCACCGCGATTCTGAAATCGTTGCTCATTCCCATGCTTA
>DASRUO010000027.1:0-4359 GCA_035655375.1 archaeon
TCCCGGATTAGCAACTATGTGCATGGGTCTCGCCCGTTGCCTGAGTTGACAGGACGCTTCATAGTACGAGCTGACGATGACCATACAACACCTCTCAGCGTGTCAGGAAAGCCCTTCAGACTGACCATCATACTGCTGTCGCCCCTGGTGAGTTATCTGGCGTTGTGTCCAATTAAACCGCAGCATCCACCCCTTGTAGTGCGCCCCCGCCAATTCCCTTAAGTTTCACCCTTGCGAGTATACTTCCCAGGCGGCGGACTTAAGATCTTCACTTCGGCACCCCCACGCTACGTGAGCGCTAGGACACCTAGTCCGCATCGTTGACGGCTGGGACTAACCGGGTATCTAATCCGGGTCGCTCCCCCAGCTTTCGTTCCTCACCGTCAGAGCCGTTCTCGTGAAGCGCCTTCGCTACTGGTGGTCTTTTCAGGATCATAACATTTCACCGTTACCCCGAAAATTCCCCTCACGTCTCCCGGTCTCGAGCCCCGCAGTTTCTTTGGCAATTCGACTCCTTAAGAGAGCTGATTTCACCAAAGACTTGCGGAACAGGCTACGAACGCTTTAGGCCCAATATTAGGGGATACCACTTGGACTGTACGTATTACCGCGGCGGCTGGCACGCATCTTACCCAGTCCTTATTCGCCAACCTTTCTAAAGTTGGCAAAAGCCCCCAGAGGGGGCACTCGAAGTTCCTCTGTCACGCTTTCGCGCATTGCAGAAGTTTCGCGCCTGCTGCACCCCGTAGGGCTAGGGTCCTTATCTCAGTACCCTTCTCCGGGCTACCTCTCTCAAGGCCCGTATGGATCTTCGGCTTGGTGGGCATTTACCCCGCCAACTACCTAATCCACCGCAGTCTCATCCTGAAGCGGAAACGCTTGCATGGTGCGCTCCTTTTTGGAACAAAAACATTCCAGTTTTTTGTTCCTATAGAGTATTAGCCCCAGTTTCCCGGGATTAGCTCTTCTTCAGGGTAGATTAACCACGTGTTACTGAGCCGTACGCCAGAGCCAACCATGACTTTGGCTCTAAGACTTGCATGGCTTAATCGAACTTCGATAGCAGTACCCGCCAGCAGGATCAGCTGGAATTATCAACTGAAGCCTTTTTCTGGCTTGAGTATTCTACCTAAAGGAATTGGTTTCCAACCAAAAAATTTTTGATTGGATTATAGGTTTTCCACTGCAGAAAACCTCTAGCATTCAACCAACATCATACCCGAAAAAGCTCGGGCACTCATCTTTCCTGCCAATTCAGGAATTCATTGAAACACGCCAAAATGCACGCAAATGCATTAAAGCGGTATACAATGCCTGAACGCGCCTCATTAAAGCAGGTTTTCAGCGCGATGTATTGGGAAAGTTAATTCCAGACTGTTAATGTAATTGGCTGGTCTATATATAGGAGCAGCTATTCTTTATAAAGCTTTCTTAAGCCTTTCCCGCTTTTATGGCTGTTTTTTGAAGGTTTTAAGGGTTTTAAGGTAAAGGGCTATTGTGGCTTTTGCCGCGTTTTCAGCCGAGTATTTTTCGGCGGTTTTCACCGAGTTTCTGCCGAGCCTTTTCCTCAGTGAAGAACTCTTTAAAAGCCCCTCAATTTTTGACGCAAGCGCTGTGAAATCGAACGCCTTGAATAGGAAGCCGTTTTTTCCCTCCTTGATTGAGTCAGGTATTGCCATGAAATCAGCGCCGATGCACGGCATTCCTGAAGCCATCGCCTCCAAAATTGTTAATCCCTGGGTTTCAATCGTTGAAGCGGTGATGAAGATGTCGTGCTGCGCCACGTGTTTTGAGAGCTTTTCCTGCGCAAGAGGATTGTGGAAGCGCACGTGCTTTTTCAGATTTTCCTCGTGCACGATTTTTTTCAAAAATTTGAGTGCCGGTCCTGAGCCGGTGATTGTGAGTGAAATGTGCGGGAATTTTTTCGCGAGGTGTTTCACCGCGAAAATCAGCACTTCAATGTTTTTTTCAAAGCCGATTCTCCCGAAGTAAATCAGCTTCGGGTTTTTTCCCGAATAATCCCTTTTCTTAGCGGAAGCATTGAAGGATTTGAAGTCAATCGCGTTGGAGAGCACTGAAACTTTTTTTATGCCGTTCCTCTCCAGTTCCTTTTTCATTGAAGGCGTCGGAGTAGTGACCGCGAAGCACCTGTTGTAAAAGAGCGCGGTGTACTTCCACGCGAGGCTTTTCGCGAACGCGGTTTTTTTCAGCACCGGTATGGGCAGGTACATGAGAAATTCCGGTATGAGCGTGTGGTAAGTGCCTATTGCCGGCACCTTAAGCTTTCCGCCGGCGCGCAGGCCGAGCCAGCCGACGCTGAAAGGCGTCTGCACGTGGATTAAATCAGGGGAAAACTTTTCAAGCTCCGAGAAAACTTTTGGGGAGTGCGGCGGCGTAATTCTGTAATCTTCATAGGCCGGCAGGGCTATTGAGGGCAGCAGCAAAACCTTTGAGCCGTGCCTTTCCGTTTCCCGGGATTTTTTTTCGTGCGATGGCGCGACAATCATCACCCGATGCCCTTGTTTAACCAGGATTTTGTGCAGATTGTTTATCTGCGTCACAACGCCGTTGATTTGCGGGAAATAACTGTCCGTGAAGATTGCGATTTTCATTTAATCACCGAACCGGCTCGTACTTGCGCGAGGCTTTTTTGAACAAATGGAAATTGAGCGCGTTGAGCACGTGGAATAAGGTGAATTTCATGTAACCCCACTTTTTCACGCGCCGCGCTGAAACGTTCACGTAAATGTGCGGGCAGAATTTTACCCTTCCTTCCTTCGAGATTCTTTTCACGAGGTCAAGGTCTTCACAGGTTACGAGTGAAGTGTCAAAGCCTTTCACTTTCATGAGCGCGGAGCGCCTGAAAGCGATGTTCGAGCCTATGGGGTTGTGAAGGCCCAGGAAAGCGGTGGCGCGCAGGAAAACCGCCATGGCTATTTTGCTGAGAGTTTTCTGGAAGCTGCCGGCGTCGGAAAAATACACGGGCCCGTAAATTCCCACAAGGCTTTTGTCTTTCCCGAATTCTGAAGCGATTTTTTCGATCCAGTCATGCGGAATGTCCGCGTCGGCGTCGGTGATTGCGACAATTTCGCCTTTCGCGACCCGCACGCCCGCCTGCCTCTCCCACGCGGCCGAACGGTTGGATTCCTTTACGATGCGGTCGGCATATTTTTCGGCGATTTCAACTGTAAGGTCTTCGCTGAACCCGTCGCCGACAATCAATTCAATTTTGTGGCGCGTTTTCTGCTTTTTGGCGGTTTTGAGGGCGTGCCCGATGTATTTTTCCTCGTTCAGCGCGCCGATGACTATTGAGACAAGCATGAATTAAAGTATGTGGACACTTGAATAAAAGAGTTACTAGGGCAAAATGGCAGAATTGCAGCAAATAGGTTCTCTTTCTTTTTATAGTAAACCAAGAAAGTTTTGCGGTATTTCGGCTTGGTTTACTAGATAGCAAACCTGAAAATATTAGCGAAATATTTTATTGGTTTGCTATAGCACAGGTTTCCATGTGAAACTGAATGTTTCACATGACCGGCACCCTAAGGGTGCTCGGTTCTTTCTCTTCCCAAGAGAAAGAGGTTCTCTTTCTTTTTAGCACAGGTTTTTCTTTCTCTTTCCAAGAGAAAGAAAAAAGTGTTTAGATTGCGCGCTGCCTCATGTACTTTTTCTTCCTCTTCTTCCTGCGCATCTTCTTTTTCTTCCATTTCCAGCGCTGCCTGGACTTGGTTTTCTTGAATCTTGAACTGTCCTGGCTTCGCTTGCTCAAAAATTTCACCGTTTAATTCAGAAATACTATTAGAACAGATTTAAAAAGCTTTATTTGGCTTCCCCGGCTGAGGCGCCTTTAAGCCAGCGCACACCCGCGTAAACGAAAGGCGTGTTCACGAAAGAAAGGATTATTTTCAGGAACAAATAAGGCAATGCGATGGCAACCACAAAGCCGGCATCGTAACCCTTTGCCGGGTCAAAGAACGCGAGGAACATGAAAACAAAGGTGTCAATGACCTGCCCGATGATGTTGCTGACATTGCTCCTGAGCCACAGGAATTTTCCCCTTGTTTTCTCGCGCAAGGCGCTGAACACCTGCGCATCAACCTGGTCCGCAAAAAAGAAAGCAAGAATGCTCGCCGCAATGATCCTCAGGCTCTGGCTGAAAACAGGCTCAAACTGTTCGGGCTTTATCCATGAGCGCTCCGCGTAAGGCAAGGCGACAGAAATCAGCGTGACCGCGGAAACAAAAACGAGCGTGAACAATGCCATCCAGATTAATTGCCTGGCCTTCTTCTTCCCGTGCACCTCATTGATTGTATCAAGGATGAAAAAAGTCATGAAGAAGGGAATCAGGCCGACGGAAAA
>DASRUO010000028.1:0-3164 GCA_035655375.1 archaeon
CTCAGAAACAGCCATCAAAGAATTCGCGGTTGCGAGGCCGTAATCATTGTGCGCGTGGAAATCGGTTTTTTGAAGCGGGAAAACCTTTGCCATTTCGCGCACATATTTCTGCACCTGCAATGGGTCCAAAATACCTAAAGTGTCCGGAAGCATCAGCCTGTTCATTTTTGTTTCCGCAAGCCTTTCCGCGAACGCAAAAACGTATTCGGGCGAATCCTTCATGCCGTTGCTCCAGTCCTCCAAATAAACATTCACTGCAATGCCTTTCGAAGTCGCCAGCGCTATTTCTTTTTCAACATCCGAGAAATGCTCTTCCGGCTTTTTCCGGAGCTGCAGCTCGCAGTGCTTTTTCGAGCCTTTCACCAGAAGGTTCATTGTCCTGCATCCGGATTCCTTCAGCCACTCCGCGCTTTTTCCGGAGTCGACAAAGCCCAAGACCTCGACCCTTTCAAGGAAGCCCTCGCTTTCAGCCCAGGCGCAAATCTGTTTCACTGTTTCCTTTTCGCCTTCGCTCACGCGCGCCGAGGCGACCTCAAGCCTGTCAACTTTAACCTCTTTGAGGAGCATTTTCGCTATTGAAAGCTTTTCCTGCGCGGAAAATGAGACGCCGCGGGTCTGCTCGCCGTCGCGTAAAGTGACATCAACTATTGAAACATATTCAGGCATAATGATGGAAACCCCCTGATAAGTAGAATGAAAGCTTCGGCTGGAATGATTCAGGAAGAGAACCGCTGGCGAATTTCTGAATCCCTTCTATCAGCCATAAAACGGAAAATAATGGAAAGAGTTTTTAAAGGAATGTTTTCCGCGGGTTTGAAGGCAAACGCTTTTTCAGCCACAAAAAAAATGTTTTCATGGTTTTTTTGTGGCCCCTCACAATAATTTTCGGCCTTTACTGCCGTTAAACAATTTTAATCCTGCTGGCTTTCGCACCGCCTCAATACTTTTTCAGGTCGTCCAAAAGCATCTGCTTCACTTCATCCATGAGCCCCTTTGACTGCAGCGCCCTGTTCACGTAATCCTTGACTATTTTGCCAGCAAGCACCGGCGGCACCACGACCATGTCAGGGTTCAAAAGGGCAAGCTTTTTCGCTTCATCGACATTGTCGCTGAACACTATCATGAAAGGCTTTTTGTGCGCCGGAAAGGCCTTAAGGAGGCCGGCCTGCGCGCCGAATTCCTTGACGGTTGAAACAATTATTTCCGGCTCCACGGTTTTAAGGAAATTAAGGACTTCAGGCTCTGAAACGTCGCCGTAAACCGCGTGAAAGCCCGAAGAAATCGCTTTCTTCACGATGGCCGGATTGTAGTCAACCACGAGAATGCTTTCCTTCGGCGCCTTCAGGCCGTCAACAACGCTTTTGCCGGTCCTGTTAAACCCCACAAGGATAATCTTGTGAACGCCGGCTTCGCCCTTGCTTAAAGCGTCCTCAAACTTTTTCTTCCTTTCAAACGGCTCAATGAACCGTGAAAAAAACCCGTAAATTGCGTGGCTGTGCAAAATAAAGTAGCTTGAAATTGAAATTGTTATTATGCCGACAAGCGTTATCACGGGAAGGATTGTTTCAGGAATGTGCCCGACCTTCACGCCCAGCGCGATGAGCACCAAGGAGAATTCGCTTATCTGGGCAACCGTGAGGCCGCAAAGGAATGCCGTTTTCCCCTTGTAGCCCAAAAACAGCATAAGGGATATCACTATTACCGGGTTGCCCACGAGAATGAACAATGAGATGAGCAGCACTGTCGGGAGAATGGGCGCGATGGATGAAAACACGAGCTGCGAGCCCAAAAGAACGAAGAACAGCACGAGGAAAAAGTCCCTCAAATACTTTATTTTTCCCGCAATCTCAAAGCTGTAAGGGATTGAGGCAAGCGTTACGCCCGCAATGAACGCGCCTATCTCGCTTGAAAAGCCCAAAACCTGCGACACCAAGACAAGGAGGAGCATCCACGAAATGGACGAGAGGAACAGCAGCTCCTGAGATTTCGCGAACTGGTAAAAAATTTTTTCAACCGCAAACTTGGCGAGCATCACAGCAATGATAAAAAACGCGGCGGCCTTGAGCAGGAAGGATGAAAGCACCGAGGCTAGGTCGGCGCCCGTGCCCATGCTTGAAATCAGTATCAGCGCGGCAATCGCCACAATGTCCTGCACAAGGAGGAAGCCAACTGAAATTTTCCCGTGCAGCGAGTCAAGCTCGTTCTTGTCGGAGAGGAGCTTCACTATTATTATCGTGCTGCTGAAAGTTATTGCGACCGCGAGGTAAGCCGCCTCAACGTATTTGAAGCCCAGTGCCAGAAGAATCACGAAGCCTATTGCGGAAGTGAACGCAATCTGCCCTATGCCGGTAATGATTGATGCCCGGCCGACTTCTTTCAGCACGTTCACGTTAAGGTTCAGGCCAGCGAGGAAAAGCAGGAATACAATGCCCAATTCGGAAAAGACGTGGGTTATGCCGTCAGCGCTTATCGCGTTCAGGACAGCGGAACCCAGAAAAACGCCCGTGATTAGGTACGCGAGGATTAGCGGCTGCTTCAGCCTGACAAAAACAAGGCCTAAAGCGGTTGCCAAAAGGATTGTAACGCCCAATTCAAGGAAGAATTCCTGCACCAACGAAAACACCGCCAAAAGCTTTTTTCAAAAAGATTAATGCTTTGCACTATTTATTGCTTGCTGTCGGCAACCGCCAAAAAAACGCTTTCCGCGCAATTTCCACATAAAGGAACGTTTTTATACCAGTAAAACTTTCTTTATAATACTGGAAAGTGTCTGAATGAAACAAGCAATAGCATTGGCGCTCGCACTCATAATCCTTTTAGGCGGGTGCGCGCAGCAGCCTTCGGGCGGAAGCACTGATTCTGGAGGCGCAGCGCCGCCGCAAACCGGCACAGGCAGTGGCGCCGGAGAACAGCCTTCAGGCGGAAGCGGTGCAGGCACAGGCGCCGGAACGGCCCAGCCTTCAGGTGAAACGCCGATTGATGAAACCGCGCCCGCAGTTTCAGCGCAGTCCGTGATTTCAGGCACCGGCGGAATTGCAGGCATTGTGGCAACCATAAGCGGCAGCAAAACCGTCACAATACTTTTCGCGGGAAGAGGAAACGATGAAAATTTTGTGCCGCCGGGAAAGCAGGACTCAAACACGCAGGCTGGCGACAAGAATAAA
>DASRUO010000029.1:0-9764 GCA_035655375.1 archaeon
GAGGGCTCGAACTGGGGGTTTTTCTGGATTAATCCTGGGGCGTGCAGCGGAGCATACGATGATGTGTACTCGCAGAAGTTCCACTTAAAGTTCAAGGTGGCTGAGGAAAAGGAGGCCGTGCCAAAGATTACCTTTGACTCCTACGCGTGCCAGAGCGGGACGCAGATAGGCAGGACCGGGCCTGGAGCGCTGCCGCGCCTGAAGCTCAACTGGAGCTGGAAGGAAAACATCGGCGGAGTAAGCTACAATCAGTGCGATGCAACCAACCCCGACTACGTTTACTGCGACGCAACACAGTTCACCATTGAATTGAACAAGAAGCTTTACAGGCTCTACGATTTCCTGCAGGCAAACCAGTTCAACCTCGGCTGCCCGGCTGAAACAGACATCACAGGAATGGCTGAGGCACAGGTCAATTCAGCCGGAGGCATACATGAGGTTCCGAACGGTCTTGTGGGATTATCAAAATTTGACCCGGTGAAAGGGGAAGGAAGCGTCACGGCCAATATTACCGCTAAAAACAACACGCAGCTGATACAAAACCTTGTTGTTGATGTGAACCTCGGAAACTTTGACGGCATTGAAAGCAACTGCCAGATAAGCATCAACAGCGTTCCGGTGGGTGGTGAAAAGGAGGGCTCGTGCGAACTTCCATTCAGCGGCGAAGGCGTTTACGGAATGATAGCAAAAATTTCCTCGGCGCCGCAACCCGCGCTGATTGATTCGGCGCCGATAACCGCGGGAATTTATGCCGGAGCCTTCAGCCTTGGCGGAACTTCTTCAAGCACTGAACAAGAAACAGGCGGCTCACAGGGACAGACCGGTGGAGGTTCATGCAGTTTCAAATCAACTGAGACTTACTTCGATAAGCCCCAGATAATGCGGTTTGTTGAGGGCAATCCGGACATCAAATGGACCGCCGCGGTGCCGGACAAAGAGGCTTTGCTCAGCCTTCTGGCTTTCGATGCGTACTTAATGAAAGACAATTATTCAAAAGAATTTTTCAGGGACTTCTCGGATTATTATTCCAAGGAAGCTTTTGAGGACTCGGACTTTTACTTCAAAGGCCTTGCGGTGGATTCCGAAAGGAAAACTTACGGCTTCAACAGGCTGATGGACACGCAGACTTTCACACTCACAAGGAAGTATGTGCGGAGTTCTGAGCTTCCATCGGCAGGATTGTACAGGGTTGAGTTTGCAGTATATTTCAAGAAGGATGACTGGCAGTTCTTTGAAACTGACGGCACGCCAAAGGCTGCGGTTGCACTGGTTGTGTACAAGAAGGATGACGCCTTCCCCTCCTCGCCTTTCTACTCGATGCCTTTCGACGGAATGGTGGGCATTAAAGGCAACAAGTATGAAAGGAAGAATTATGGCACCGCTTACGCGCTGCAGAATCCGGCAGGCTTTGTGGGGATAAGCAATGAGGCACCGCCCGTGAAAACCTATGAGGACAATGGCAGCTCGCCCGTGACAAAGGCTGATGTGAAGGTTGAAACCAACCTCTACAGCCTTAATACAGCGCCGGCTACAAGGGGAATGCTGCTGGAAGTTGACAAAAAAACAGGGAAAAGCGCGGGCATAACATTCCAGCCCGCGCACGCAACTCCTGTTATAATGAAAGCCTCAAAAAGCAAGCTCAGCAGTGAAAAAGAAAGCGTTTACTACTCGGTTCTTGAAAGCAACACGCCCGTGGATGTGGGCAACACGCTGAACTACTGGGACGGCGCGGGCTCGTGCCTTGATTTTACAGGAATTCCAGCCACTGAAGCGTTTTACCAGAAGCCCGACCGCGCCGCGGCCGCGAATGATGAAGTGTTGGACTGGGAAAACCTTTACGCAACCGACTGGGAAAGAATTGATAAAAAAGGCGATGTTTACCTGCGCACCATAATGTTCACGAACCCTAAAAGCAGTTACGTGCTCAAAACCAATTCCGCTTCAGGGGAACTTGAATTCCTCACCGCGGATGAGCAGGGCCAATTGGTCGGGCTGAACGGCGTTTCAAGGATGCCGTACAACAATTATGCGGCGGGAAGCATTGGCGCGATTGACAGCATCGCGGACGTGTTTGAAATGGTGAAAAACGGGCAGGCGTGCGTTACAAACACAGGAAGCTCCACAAAGTTCTGGTGGAACCCGCAGAGCGTTTACACCGCGAACGGCAGGGAGAGGAATGTTTCAGAATTCGTGAACTCGCTTGAAGCCGGCAAAACGTGCATAGGCTGACAGCCCCTAAAACTTAAAAGCGGGGGGTGAAAAAGCCTCGCCTAAAAGCCCTGCTTCCGTTGGGTTGGTGGACGCTTCCAGAAACACGGCGCTTATTTTGCCAGTATCCTGATTCCTTCTTTTTCCGGCAGAAGCGATATGTCTTCGTTCGCTTTCAGCTTGTATTTTTTTGTCAGGTCTTTTGGTATTCTGAAACCTATGCTCGAACCCCATTTTGAAAGTTTTGCCGTGTATTTTTTCATTGCCCTGTATTTTTCCGCAACATTGCGGAGCTGTTTCATGCCCACTATCTCTTCGCCGCATTCTGCGCACTTGTAATATTTGTATTCAATTCCTTCCGGCGTTGCGCCGACTTTTTCAGCCATTTTTCCGGGGCATTTTATGCAGTTCATCTTTTCACCTTCTTTGTTATGGTTAAAATTTTTATTGTCCGCCCGATGATTTCATCCACGCAGTTCACGTCCATTTTCCTGAATTTTTTTGTGAATTTAACCCTGTTTTTCCCAAACCTGCTCATTGCGCCCGTCTGCAGCACAGCCTCAATAATGTCAGGGGAAACTCCCCTCTGCATCGCCCTTATGAAGGCATGCCTTGAAACCACTATGTCGTAATACGCTCCCTGCAAACAACCACATGATGCAATAAACCCCCAATAATATTTAAGGATATCTTTTGATATCACGCCCCAAATTCGCCAATAAGCATTATTTGCGCATTTCCGGGTTTTTTGCGCAGAACCGGGCTTTTGCGCAAAGCCCCGCCCTGTCGCAATGTTTATTAAATTCAAAAAGCTTCTTTATTTCTGGGTTTCATGGCTTTACTGGACCAGCTTAAGCGGCAGTTTGAAGGGCCGGACAAGGCCAAAATAACGGCTGCAATAGCGGCTTTTGCCGCGGTTGTGCTGATAGTGGTTTTCTTCGTGTTCTTCCAGCAGCCCGGGAAAGGCGAGCTGGCGGTTAAAGTCGTGAACGCTGAAGGCCTGCCGCTTTGGCGCGCAAATGTAAGCATTGAAATTGAAGGCGACGGAACAATCGCATTGGCCGGGGCTTCATCGGGAACAACTGACAGGAAAGGCGAGGCCGTTTTTTCCGGAATTTCGCTTGGAAAAGATTTGACTGTGGAGGCTTCAGGGGAAGGTTTCAAGAAGGCGAGTGAAGTATTCAGGCTTGAAAAGGAAAAGGATTCGTTCACAATAACCCTTGAAGCGGAGCTTGAAAATTCAGCGCAGCTAAAAACGCTCACATTCGTGAACCCCTCGGGAGTGAGGCTTGAGGGAAAACTTTTGACCGTGGAACTGAAATGCTCCACAGGCCTTTTGCTTGACAGCCCTATTCAGCAAACATCTTCCGGAAAGCTTGAGGTTCAGGTTCCAAGCGGCTGCGGAAATTTGAGCGCTAACGTGAGCGCTTCAGGGTTTGAATCAAAATATTACAGCGTGGACGAATCCGGCATCATAAGGCTTGAAGCGCTTGTGGTTGAAAACGGCTCCACGCGCTTCATCGTGAAAAGCGCTTCGGGGAATTTTCTCGACAACATTCAGGTTTCAATAAATGATTCCGCCGGCATTCCCACCGGTGAAAAAAGTTTCACGGGCTTCGGCGAGGCGACTTTTTCCCTTGAACCGGGAAATTACACCGCGGTTTTTTCTGATTTGGCGGCAAGGTACGCATCAAAAGAGGAGCAGTTCAGTGTAAGCGCAAAGGAAACAACAACTGTAAATGTTGAATTAAGCGAAAAGCCGCTGGGAATTTTAAAGGTTAAAGTCGTTGATGCGGGCAGCAAGGAACCGGTGCAGAACGCGACAATAATCCTTGAAACCCCCTCCGGAAAAAAGGTTTCGCGCGCCTTCACGGAAAACTTTGAAAGCATTCCAATTACGGAGCAGGGAAAATACCTTTTGAGCGCAATAGCGGAAAATTATTCCCTCAGCGAAAAGATAGAGGTGAATTCCTCGGAGCTTTCAGGCGCGGGAAAAGAATTCACGATTGAATTGAAGCCGTGCACTCCGAGCACTTGCGGAGTGCTGAAAGTGGTTGCGCGCGACGAGGACAACTTGCCGGTTGTGAACGCGCGCATAGGGTTGAAAGATTCAGCCACGGGCTTTTACGCGGAAGAGTACGGCCTGAAATACACGGATGTTGAGGGAACCGCAATCTTCGCAAACGTTGCCGCGGGAAAATTCATGGCTTTCGCGCAGAAATACCCCGCGGAGGGCAGTTCCTCAGAGTTTGAGGTGGTTGAAGGCGTGGGCGCTGAGGCGCGCATTGATTTGGTTATAGGGCGGGGCACTATAGAAGTGAATGTTGTTGATGCGGACGGCAAGGCAATTCCTTTCGGCTTCGCGGAGTTCAGGAATTATTCGGCGCAGGGAGATTCGTTGGGAAAACTGCCGCTTGATGCCGAAGGCAAAGGCGCTCTGGAAACGAAAGCCGACAAAAAGGTTTTCGTTGTTGTTGAGGCTGAAGGTTACGCCTCCTACACTTCCGAAGCTATACAGGTTTACCCTGAGCAGATTGTAAAAGTTTCAGCGCGGCTTGAAAAAGAGGTTTTGGGGAACACACCACAAATAGAATTCGTGGGGCTTTTCAATGAAAACGGCAAGGAAGTGAAACAGCTCACCGCCGGAAATTCCTTCAACGCGCGCTTCAAAATCACGGTGCCAACAGAAGCCGAATTCGAACAGCTCGGAATTTTCGTGCGCACGGGCACTGAAGAAAAAGCCGAAAAGGACGGGCTGTACATAAGCGCGGTGAACGCGCCCAAGGCTTCGGTATTGAAAGGCTCAACTTACAATGCGCCGAAAGGAACCCAGCTGGACGGGGAAAACCTCACGAACAACGAGGCCAAATGGGCCTCAATAGTGTGGGATGAAGAGGAAATAAGGCAGGGAATTTATTTTGTTGAAGTGCAAATAAATGTGCGCGAATCCGCGGTGCCCGGAACACTGATGCCTTTGCATTACCGCGCGTACGGGATTGCAGCTGATGGAAAAGTTTTCAGGGACCCATTTGACAATGAGCTGGGCACTGCCGAAGATTCAGCGGCGAAGCAGGCGCTTTACGCCAATTCGCATGAAAAGGTGTTTTTTGAGGGAGCATTGGAGCAGTGCGATGAGGAATTTTGTTACAGCGAGCGCGTGCTGGATGTCAGGGAAGGGCTTTACATTCCCGCGCCGTACGATGCGCGCATTTTCGGCAGCTATGAAATGGAGTTTTCGCTCACGAACAATTCCCGAACCGTTCATGACAGCGCGGAGCTGAGGATAAAGAATTCAACCATCGGCGCGCTGAAAGAGGAAAAGCTGAAAATCCGCTCATACAAAATCACGAACGCGGACGCGCAGGAATTCTCCTCAAGCGTGGACACTTTCGAAATTCCCGCAATTGCTTTGGGAAATTTCACGCAGAACAAAACGGTTAATGGGCTGCTCAAGCTGAAGCCCGAGGTTTTGGGGAACACCGCGCTGCAGCTGCTCGTTGTTTCGGACAAACAGATAGTGTTCGAAAAGTTCGTGCCTTTCAGGGCCGTGAATGAAAAGGACTTGAACATTTTCGTTTCGCCGCAGACTTTGCCCGCGTTTACTGAATTTGACCTGAACATTGACGTGAAGTTTTTCGAGACGCAGGAAGATTTCCTTGAGATTGAGGGCGCTTTCGTGAAAGTGGAAAGGATTACGCCGGACAGGAGGAAAAGCGTTTTCACCGCTACAACCAACGGCAAAGGGCACGCAATTTTGAGAATTCCCGCTTCGGAGCCGGGCACGATAATAAAAGTGAAAGTGGAAAAGGAAGGCTACGGCGGAAAGACAATCACAAGGAAAGTGAGCGACAAAATCCTTGAATTCATTCCTGAAAGCATTTCCTCAAACCTTGACCTCACAACGAACACAGAGGAAAAATTAAGCGTGAAGGCGAAAAATCTCGTTCCTGTGGAACTGCACATAACCGATTTGAAGATGCGCGGAAACTTTTTGGGATTGTTGGATGAACAGCGCATGAACAGCTGGCTTTCACAGTACGTGGGCAGGACGAACCTGCCGGAAGGATTCCAGAGCGAATTCACGGTTCTGACAGCCATCACTGAGGACGCGAAATTTTTGGAAGAAGTGAAAGAGCTTAACGGGGTTTTATTTGTAGAAGTTGCCAACGTTGCTGAAAGCATCAAGTGGCCATTCATTGTGCCCGCGAAAATAAAAATAAACCTTGCGGAGCCGCCGAAAGAGGAGGGCTGCATTGAAGTGACATTGAAGGAGTGGAAGGACGCAACCTTGAGCGGGAGCGCGGAAGCCGAGTTTTCCATCATAAACAATTGCTTAACGCAGAAAAACCAGCCGCTTGATTTGAGGAGCCTCAAGGCAAAAATCGAGTGGAAAAGCAACAAGTTCGGCGCGGTTGAATTGAAAGTGCTTGACCCTGAAACAGGCCTTGAAGCCTCGGAAGTCTTGAGCGAAGGAATTTACAGCACGCTTTTTGACTCAATCCCGGGAGGAAAGGAGTACATAGCGCTGCTCGTTTTCACGCCGAAATCCGGCACTGTGGGGAAAAAGGCGCAGTTCAAGGTCATTATAGATGGGGCGCAGCTCACCAACGCCGGCGAGCAACTGGTTGGCGCGAGCAACGCAATTGAATCGGAGATAGACATCATTGACCTTTCACAGTGCATTGTTTACACGCCTGACGCGGAGGCCGGATTGATACTGCAGGAAGAAGAGGAGGAAGGAACGGTTGAAATCAATTCAAGCGCGTGCGGCAATGTTACAATAGACTTCTGGCTTTGCAAGGATGATGATGAATGCTCCGGAGGCGTTGAAGGCGGCTTAACGGTTAAGCCGGACAAATTCACTTTAACGGCGAGCAATTCAAGCAAGAAAATCCTTGTCGCGAGGCAGGACATTCCCGGCCTTTACGGCTTGACCGTTGATGTTCGCACGCCCGGCAGCAATTACCGCGAAATCGCAATAATTGATGTGCTCGCGAAGCCGGAGCCGGAGGACGCTTTCGCCCTTTCAAAATACGAGTTTTCAATCAAGGGAACAGGCGCGCAGGATTCCGCGGAGCTCACCAACCGCTTTTTGAGCGAAACGGTTACGGTTGACGCTTCGCTCTGCGACTGGGGCGAAGCCACTGAAAACGCGGACAGCTGGTGGAGCTGGCCTTACGCCGGCGTGGGAGCAATCGTGGGCGCGGTTTCCGGGCTTTCAAAAGCCGCGGAGCTTTCCAAAAACGCGGCGAGCACTGTGGCGCAGGGGGCTAGTACAGTGGTCGATGCTGCAAAATCAGCAGCAAGCGCTGCCAGCGCGGCAGATAAAATTTCTTCTGCCACTGCCGAAGATGTTTGCGCCAGCCTTGAAACAAGCGTTACTTCTACAACTGCTGCACAAACTTCCTGTGCTGATGTTCCGCAGACGCAAGCTCCGGCATCGGCTGCAGTGACTGCATTACAATCAGCCCAAAGCACTTGCCAATCAATGGTTGCGGCACAAAGCCAAAAAATAGCTGAAATAGGGGAACAAGCCAAAGAGGCTGTTGAAGCAGACAAATTGCAAATTTTAGAAAAAATTAACAATACCATTGAAGAGGTAAGCACTGGTGTTGCAACAACAAAACCTACAAGCAAGCCCTATGAAGAAAAAGAGGCATATTTTTCTATCGCACCGACAAGTTCTGCGACAATTTTTACAACAACCACTCCTACGATTGCTACCAAAACCACTGAGCTGACCACAACTGAATCACAGCTACAGACCATTGCATCACAACTCGAAACAGCTTCGGCTTCATTGCAGACAGCTTCAGCTGCTGCTTCGAGCCATTGCACAACACTTATTGGAACCGCAAGTTGCGTTAAATGCATAGCTGCACTGCAGACAAGCACCGCTGATGTCACAAAAAGCGTTTCAACAACAGAAGCGTATGGCACTGAGCAACTGGCAGAGCAAACAGAGGCACTTAATACTTTCAGCGGCGCTCTTTCAAATGCGGAAAGTTCATTAACAAGCTCTTTCAAAACAATGAGCCCGGTAATCAAAACTGCAAAAGGACTTACTCCTTCAGTCTTCAGCAGCCCCGGACTAATTTTCAGCGCCTACACTCTCGGCGGCTTTTTCGCGGGCGGCTTGTTGGGCGGATTGTTCGGCAGCACACAGCCGGACCAGTGCCTGCAGAGGCATACTGGGGCTTTGCCGGATTACGTGATAAACCTTTTGGAGGATGCCGGGCCGATTGATTCACAGCTTAATGGAATCAACGCCTCTTACGAGGATGATTCCACGCAGGTTGTTGGGGATTTCGCACTGCAGAAAATCGGTTTGGTTGTTTCAAACGCCGGAATTTCAGACCCGAAACCTTTGTACAGCACTTTCACTTTCAATGCGCAACAGCACCTGCACGCGAACCCGACAAAAATTGATAAAGGAGATTCTGATTTCGGGCCTTTCAACGTGCCTGACCAACAGGTGCTCAACCTTAAGGCGAAAATTCATTTGAAATTCAAGACGCAGGAAGTCGAGGAACAAATTCCGGATTTAACCTTTGACACGGTGGCTTGCTCTTCCGGAAACAAAATCGGCAGGAGCGGTTCAGGGGCATTGCCGAAAGTGAAGCTTGACTGGAGCTTCGCGAACATCAACGCAAATTCATGCCTTGAATCAAACCCTGACGCGGTTTACTGCGACGCGGCGCAGTTTTCAATAATGCTCAGCAAGAGGCTGAACAGCCTGAGGGAATTCTTTGAAGTGAACCCTGAGCTTCAGTGCCCCTCAAACCCTTTAAGCAGCGACTTTGATTCGCTTGTATCGGATTTGAATGTGAGTGCTGAAGGAAACCTTGGCGAAGGGTGCTTCATTTCAAGCTCTTCGGGGTTCATTGAGGGCAGGCCGGCGATAATGGAATTCATTGAGGCGAATGAGGGCTCAATCAACTGGACAAATGAGATTCCGGACAAGGAAGCATTTTTGGGGATGGTGTATTTCAACGCGCTGCTGATTCAGGACGGTTTCAGCGAGGATTTCAAGAAGGACTTCGCGAGGCATTACTCCGAGGAAAGGTTTTTCGACACTCCGGACTGGTTTTACGGGCTTGCGCTGGATTCATCCGGAAAGGGCTACGGCGTGGGAAAGATTTTCGGGCAAAGCAAAATTTCTTTCACGAACAAGTTTTTTGAATCTGAAAGATTGCCGAGTGCGGGAACTTACGAAGTGCTTTTGAATCTTGAAGGTGATGACGGCACCTTCAGGTTCTTCAATTCAGATGGAAGCGTGAACGCAAACATCAAAGTGCAATTGTATTTGCTGCAGGAGCCGAACCCCAACTCCGTGTTTTACTCGATGCCTTTCGACGGCCTTGTGGGGTTGGAAGGGAACAGCTTCAACAGGCAGGGTTATGGAGTGAGCTATGAAAACGCTGATTCGGCCGAATTCGTGACAATTGACAACGACTCACAGCCCACGAAAACCTATACCGACGCGGGCAGCAACCCTGTAACCTTCATTGATTCAAGCCTCGAGGAAAGCTTTTACCAGCTCAACAGCTCCCCAA
>DASRUO010000030.1:0-12304 GCA_035655375.1 archaeon
CAGAAGTATTTGCCGAAGTTGTTTGGCTGCGAGGTGTACATTGATGCCTGAAAAAAATTCTTTGAAGCCGGCGTGTCTGCCGGATTTTTTTCGTTTCGGGGTGAAAACCGATGCCTGAAAAAAAATCTTTGAAGCCGATTCCCCCGACGCTGCGCGGGAAAAAGCGTTACGTGCTTTTCAGGCTCCTTTCAAACCTCCATGAAGCGGATTCAGTGAAGGGCGGAGCGCCTCCAGGCCAAGCCGCGGCTTCACCCGGCAAAGCAGGCGCCACCACTTCAGAGGCCAAGCCCTTTGCCGGAAAAACCTTCGCGCAGAAAGATGTTTCGCGCGCCCTCAATGAAACTTTTTCAGCGCTTTTCGGCGCGAAGGGAATGGCGGAGCAGAAGCTTTTCCTCGTGAAATGGCTGCCGGAAAAAAATTCCGGCATAATAAGGTGTTCGCTGAAAGAGCTTGAAAGCGTGAAGGCAGGGCTTTTATTCATTGAAAAAGTGCAGGGCGCTGATGCTGTGCCGCTCATTGAAAGGGTTTCCGGCTCAATAAGGAAACTCAGGGGCTGAAAAAACCCTTTAAAAGCCTCTTTTTCCGGCCTTAAAGCCTTTAACGCCCCCTTGCACTTGATTTTTATAGTTAACGTTTTAGAAGTAGTATAAAAGGAAAAAAAGGAAGAGTTGGTCTTTTTTGTACCCAAGTTCTCAGTCGGTCAACTATGACAGGGCAGCCACAATGTTTTCCCCTGACGGGAGGCTTTACCAGGTTGAATACGCCTCCAAAATAGTCGCTCAGGGCACAATGGGTGTTGCGTGCAAGTATTCCGACGGAATAATTTTCGGCGCGGACAAAAAGATTTCCTCAAAGCTTTTAATTCCGGAATCAATTGAAAAAATGTTCATTATTGACGAGCACATCCTCGCGATCTCGGCCGGTTTGGTCGGCGACGCAAGGCGCCTTGTCGGAATCGCGAGGCAGAAGGCGCAGGAAAACAAGGTTTACTATGATGAAGCCGTGCAGATTGAAACGCTCGTGAAGGAAGTTTCAAACCTGAAGCAGGTTTTCACCCAGTACGGCGGAATGAGGCCGTTCGGAATTTCATTCATCATCGGCGGCATCGACAAAACCGGAAAAAGGCTTTTCGAGACAGAGCCTTCAGGCGCGCTGGCGGAGTACCACGCCATCGCGATAGGCAAGAACAGGAACAAGGCGATGGAACTGTTTGAAAAGGAGTGGAAGGAAAACCTTTCAAAAAGCGCCACAGTGAAGCTCATGGTGAAGGCGCTTGAAAAAGGCCTTGACGAGAAGGAAAAGCTGGAACTCAAAAGGCTGCAGTTCACGTACATTGATTCGGCCCAAAAATTCAGGCCAATTTCTCAGGAAGAATTGAAGGGCATGCTTTCAAACAACAAGTAAAAGAACAATTGAAATTTTACCGGAAGGAATAATTTAATGGTAAGGACAGAAGACGCGGTTATAGCGCGCTTTGAGCATTCAGGGGAAAAGTTCGAAATACTTGTGGACCCGCACCTTGCAATGGACCTGAAGCACGGGAAAAACGTTCCGTTCGAGGATTTGCTTGCGATTGACACCGTTTTCAAGGACGCCAGGAAAGGCGAAGAGAAAAGCCCTGAAAGCCTGAAAAAGGTTTTCGGAACTCAGGATGTCAAAGAAATTTCAAAGAGGATTATAAGGGAAGGGGAAGTGCAGCTGACAACGCAGCAGCGCCATGAAATCACGGAGAAAAAGTGGAGGGAAATAGTGCAGTTCATCGCAAGGAACGCGATGAACCCGCAGACGAATGCGCCGCACCCGGCACAGAGGATTGAAACAGCCTTGAAGGAGGCAAAATTCAGCGCCGACATAAACAAGTCCGTGAACGACCAGGTTTCGGAAGCGCTGAAAATCCTGAAAAAAATTCTCCCGATTTCAATGGAGAAAATCAGGATTGCAGTGAAAATCCCCTCAAGGTTTGCCGGCAGCGCTTTGTCGGTCCTGCACAAGTACGATATACAGAAAGAGGAATGGCTCAGCGACGGCAGCCTTGCGGTGGTTTTGGAACTGCCGGCCGGCGCGAAGCAGGAGCTTTTCAACGAATTAAACCATTTGACGCACGGCGAGATTGAAAGCAAAATACTGTGAAATTGAGGAAAGATTCGGAGCAAAGGAGTTGGTTTGAGGATGAGCAAAAGAGTTGTGGTGCCAGGCGAGCTGGTGACAGAGGAAAGGAAAAAACTCGGCTCCCACGTTTTCATAAGCGAGGGAAAAATTTATTCGGATTCAATAGGCCTTGTGAATGACGAGGCGGACTACGCCTCGGTAGTGCCCTTGGAGGGCAAATACATGCCGGTTTCAAACGACCTGATAATCGGCGTCATAGTGGGGCAGAGGTTTTCGGTGTACGCCGTTGACATCAACAGCTTTTACGCAAGCTACGTTTCCAAGAAGGAGATAAGGGAAATACTGAAGCCCGGCAGCATAATTTCCGCGAAAATAATGAAGGTGAATGAAATGAACGAGGCCGATTTGGGCAATGTGCGCACGTTTTTCGGCGGGGAAATAATAGCTGTTTCACCGGTGAAAATCCCGCGCGTTATCGGCAGGGAAGGCTCAATGCTCTCGGTTTTAAAGGCGGGCACGAAATGCAACATCATCGCCGGAAAAAACGGCCTCATATGGGCGAAGGGCGGCAACGTTGAATTGCTCAGGAAAGCGGTCTCGAAAATTTCAAAGGAAGCGCACATGGACAACCTCACGCAGAGGATTGCGGATTTCCTCGGGGTAAAGGAAGGGGCGCAGCATGAAAGCCCGCAAACGGAAAACGATTCCCGCAGGATGGATAGGGGCGGGGCTGAAGAGGAAAACAGCGAAAGCATTTAAAAAAAATTGTGAAAGGTGGAAAAAATGGCTAAAAAACAGGAAGAAAAAATAGTTTACATGGATTCGAAAGGGAAAAGGCTGGACGGAAGGAAAGCCGAAGAACTGAGGCCCATAAAGATTCAGGCGGGCGTCATACCAATGGCGGACGGCTCCGCGTACCTTGAATGGGGGCAGAACAAGGTTGTAGCCGCAGTGCACGGCCCGAGGGAGTGCCTGCCGAAACACACGGCGTCGCCTTACAAGGCGGTCATTAAGTTCAATTACAGGATGGCGACTTTCTCGGTTCCGGAAAGGAAAAACCCGAGGCCGTCAAGGCGTGAGATTGAAATCTCAAAGGTCTGCGGCGAAGCGCTTGAAAAGGCGATTTTCGTTGAAAGGTTTCCTAACACGGAAATTGAAATCACCGCGGAAATATTTGATTCGAACGCAGGCTCAAGGATTTCAGCGCTCACGGCGGCAGCGGTCGCCCTGGCCGATGCGGGCATACCCATGCGCGACCTCGTTACAGGGGTAAGCGTCGGCAAGGCCGGAGGCAAAATACTTGTTGACTTGAGCAAGGACGAGGAAGACGCGCCGGACGCGGTGGATGTGCCGATAGCGTTCCTGCCGAATTCAAAGGAAATAGTTTTGCTGCAGCTTGACGGCGTAATGACGAAAAAGGAATGGCAGCAGGCGTACAAGATGGCGTGGGATGCCGCGCAGAAAGTGCACGAGCTCCAGAAAGGCGCATTAAAGGCAAAATACGGCAATAAAGTGAAAGGGGATGAAAAGAAATGATTTCGGATATGTGGGACTTAAGGGTTGACAAGATTGTCGCCGAACTCAAGGAAGGAAGGCGCGGTGACGGAAGAAAAGTGGATGAAATGAGAAAGGTCGAGATAATCAACGGCATCAGCGAAAACGCTGACGGCTCCGCAAGGGTAAAACTGGGTGAAACCGACGTCATTTCAGGCGTGAAATTCACCACAGGCATACCTTATCCTGACAGCCCGGGTGAGGGAAGCATAAGCGTGGGCGTTGATTTGCTGCCCATAGCTTCGCCCGATTTCGAGTTCGGCCCGCCAAACGCAGAATCAATAGAGCTTTCAAGGGTTGTGGACAGGGGCATAAGGGAAAGCAAGGCGATTGACTTCAAGGACCTGTGCCTTGTGGACGGGGAGCTCGCGCTCATCGCCTTTGTCGACATGTACGTGCTCAACCACGACGGAAACATGTTTGACGCGTGCGGCATCGCCGCATTGTCTTCATTGCTTCAGGCAAAAATCCCGAAAATAGAGGGCAACAAGATTGTGAAGGGCGAGTACAAGGGGAAACTGAACCTGAAATTCAGGCCCGTGCTCAACACTTTCGCGAAAATCGGCAACACGGTTGTTTCGGACCCGACGCTTTCGGAGGAAAAATCCATGACCTCAAGGTTTTCGGTGGCCGTGACCGAGGACGACAACATCACCGCATTCCAGAAAGGGCTTCCCGGCGCGTTCAAGATCGAGGAAATAGACAACGCAATAGAAATCGCGCTGCAGAACAGCAAGAAAGTGAGGAAACTCCTGTAATGCGGGGCGTTTTTTATGGGCAGCACAAAAAAAGTCAAGAGCACAGGCCGTTTCGGCTCACGCTACGGCGTAGGCATAAGGAAGAGGCTTCTCAAGGTTGAGGCTGCCCAGGCCAAAAAAAAAGCCTGCCCAAACTGCGGTTCGCCGAGAGTCAGGAGGTCAAGCCGCGGAATCTTTTCGTGCAGGAAATGCGGGCACGAATTCGTGGGCGGCGCTTATTTTCCGAGCACGCTTACAGGAGGCCTGATAGCGAAAATGGTTTCACAGAAAAATTTTGCCTCAGCCCCTTCAGACCTTGTTTCGGAAGCGCTGAAGGGCGCTGAAGCGGAAGCAACAGCTGAAGCCGGAAAGCCGAATGAAGGCAGGGGTGCAAAGGGGCCAAATGCGGCGGCCTGGCCCAGGCACGGGGGGAAGGTGCGCGCAAAGGATTATTCCCCTGAAGCTTCAAAGGAAAAAAAAGTGAAAGCCGAAAAAAAAGGCAAAAAGGCCAGGGGTGAAAAGTGAATGTACATGTGCATCAAGTGCGGGAAAACCGTGCCCGAAGTTTCAGGCAGTTCCATCAGGTGCCCTTCATGCGGCTTCAAGATTTTCTCCAAGCTGAGGGACCCGGTAACCAAAACAGTGAAATCGGAATGAATCCATTCAGCGCGGGATTTGAATTAAGGTTTCCTGACGCCATAAAAGCGCGGGCGGCCGCAAAAGCGGTTTCGCCGGAGCTCAGGAATTCCTACGAGAAGCGCTCCAAGACAAGCATAAATACTAATAAAAATGTTGTATCACTTAAAGTAATTGCTTCAGATGAAAGCGCCTTAAAGGCTTCAATGTCTTCATATTCGAGGCTTCTGGGGCTTTGCCTTAAGTTAAGCAAGCAATGATTTCCGGAGGTTTGGCGTCAATGGCAGCAGAAAAACAGCAGACTGATATGAACAGGCTCATACAGGACTTTGAGAGGGGCAGGGTGCAGTTGGGCGCGATTGAAGCGCAAAGCCAGCAGCTCACGGTGCAGGGGCAGGTCCTTGGTGAAGCCCTCAAAGAGCTTAAAGCCACGAAAGAGAAAAAAGTTTTCAAAGCCGTGGGCAACATACTCATACTGACTGATGTAAAAAAAGTCGAGAAAGACCTCAAAGACCAGAAGGAATCCGCGGACCTGCGCGCGAAAACCGTGAAAAGGCAGGAAGACGCGATGCTTGACAAGCTGAACAAGCTCAAGGCGGAAATAGAATCGGCGCAGAAGGGGAAAAGCGCGCCGGAAGCCGGAAGCGAAAAATCCGGAGATGCTGAATGAATGCCGCTGCGGAGCCTCTCGCCTCTTTACGGAAAAAAAATCCTTCTTTTAACGCACGCCGGGGCCGATGTTGATTCGCTCGCGAGCGCAGCCGCACTGATGTTCGCGCTCAAGGGAAAATCTGCCGCCGCAATCTGTGTTCCGGAACACTTAAACCTTTCAGCGAAAGCCCTCGCCTCAAACCTTTCCATCCCGTTCAAAATAAACCTTTCAATGAAGGGCTTTGACGCGGTTGTATGCCTTGACTTCAACAAGCCCTCAATGCTCGGCCCGATGGCTCCGGAATTCAGGGATTTCAAGGGCGAAAAATTCCTCGTTGACCACCACGTTCCGGAAAAGGCGACCTATTCAATGGTTCCGGAAAAAAACTGCTTCACGCGGAAAAGCGCGGTTTCAACAACCGAGCTCGTTTTCGAGCTGCTGAAAAATTCGCGCGTGAAAATCCCCCGCAAATCGCTTTTATGCATCGCTTCAGGAATTGTGGCCGATTCCGCTTCCTTCCTCGTGGCCGACCACAGCACTTTCCGCATAATGTCTGAAATTATTTTGCTCGGCAAAACCTCTTACGCCGAAATTCTCGGGCTTTTCTCCGTGAAAAAAGATTTTTCCCAGAAAATCGCCTCGCTCAAGGCGGCGAAGCGCTGCAGGATTTTCAGGGGCAATGATTCAATCATAGCCATCGCCGAGATAGGGTCTTTTGAGGCGGATGCCGCCGCGTCCCTTGTGAGGGTTGGCGCCGACGCCGCGTTCTGCGGCTACGCCGACAAAGGCAAAATCAGGGTTAGCGGGCGCGCGAACAATTCGTGGTTGAGGCGCGAAAAACTTGATTTGGCGCGCGACGTTTTCGTTAAGCTTGAAAAGTTTTTTCCCGGCGAGGGCGGCGGGCACGCGGGCGCCGCTGGCTTCAACGGCGAAGGCGATGAAGCCGTTAAGCTTTTGGAGAAGTGCGCCGAACTGCTGAATGAGGCGCTTTCACGCGGAAAGAAAAATGCTGAACTGAAAGAGTACGCTTAGCGGCTAATTTTTTTGCCTTATTTTTTCCCTTTATCCGCTTTGCTGTTTTTTTGAGCCGCGTTTTTTCCGGCGCTTTCCGGAAACTTTTTCCTACTTTTTCCTTTTCGCGCGCTTTCCGGATTTTTTTCCCGCGGTTTTTTTCGCCCGGCTTTTAGCCGCTTTTTTGCTTTTGCCCCGGCTTTTCAGCGCCGCCTTTTTATTGCCTTTCACTGCGGGCGCATTTCCGCGCCTTTTCCTGTCGTACTCCTTTATCCTTTCAAGCTCTTCCGGCGTGAAGGGCTTCGCGTACTTCCTGTACTTTGTTTTCGCCCAGTGCTCGGGCTGTTTTTTCCTGAGCTTCAGCTCTTCCGCTAAAAGCTTTTTCCTGAGCTCTTCCGAGGGGGAATCAGTGAACATGCCATCAACACCTAGGGATTGGCTTTTTTCTTGTATTTAAGCCTTGCTGGGCCGGATTTGCGGCTTCCTCACTCCGTATTTTTAATCTTGAGGAAGCAGTCCTCGCAGATGTATTTTTCCTTGAACTCAATCCAGTTCTTGGTTTCATTCCCGCACAAAATGCACGGCACCCCGCGCTCCGTGACCCTTAAGGTGTTGCTCCACTCGAAAAGCGTGTCCCACTTGAGCCATTCAGGAAGGACGATTTCCTTCAGAACGCCTTTGTCGTTCTGCTGAATCCTCTTGATTTGCGACGGCAGCATGCCTTTCGCGAGGCTTTCAAAGAACTCAATCCTGTCCTTCTGCCCGCGGCGGATGAAATCCATTTTCCTCTGTTCCCAAGGCTCCATGCACTAAAAGAACCTCTTAGGGGTATATTATTTTTTGGTTCAGGGAAAACGACCACCGTTTTTTGTGGTTTCAGCCATTTACAGAAGTAAAAAAATCCTTTTTGCTCAGGCAGAGTTCAATGACTTCCTTAATCCTCTTCATCAATTCATCCATGCTTTTTGCCTGGGTATGGCAGGCTTCAAGTTCCGGTACATCCGCAACGAGCCACCCGTCCTTGTCCCTTTCAATAACAACAGTAAAAACGCGCTTGCCTTTCACATTAAACCACTACTAACAATTCTGCATTAAACTGAATTTATTCTTTTTGGTTTGATAAAATATTTAAAGGTACCTCACTTTCTTCCCTTTCTTGACTTTCTGCCTTTCGCCGTTTTCCCCTTTCAGGGACTTCGCGACCGGCGGTGCCGACAGCCCCTGCTTCGCAGGGACTTTGCTCGCTTGGGCTCGCTTTTTTACAGGTACACCACTTTCTTCCCTTTCTTTATTTTCTGCCTCTGCGCGTACTTTATGATGTAGTGCGCCGTGCTTTTCGGGATTCCGGTTATTTCCTCTATCTGCCTGAAAGTCCTGTTGTCGTTGTGCAGCTCAACAATCTCGATTATTTTCTCCATGCCCACGCTTAAGGGCCTGCCGGCGGCCTTTTCAATTATTATCCTGCCGCCCGCGCCCTCAATCTTTTCCGCTGTTTTTGAAGGCATCCTCTTGAAGGCGCTTTCAGGCATGTAAAAATCCTTCACGCCGGCTTTAAGCAGCGTTTCGGCTTCGCGCTTTTTCACCGCGCGCCTGAAATGCTTTTTCTCATCACCCATGCCTTCAACTCTTTTTCGTTACGCGTAACATTTTTAAGTAAATTCCGTTCGGTATTGTTATTGCTGCATGTACAATGGTGCTTTGATGGTTTTAAAATTTGATTCAGTGGAAGCCGCGGCGAAAGCCCTCAAAAAAGGCGAAATGATAATCCTTGTGGACGATGAAAGCCGCGAAAACGAGGGCGATTTGGCCATTGCCGCGGAAAAGGCCACGGCTGAAAAACTTAATTTCATGGCAAAAGAGGCGCGCGGCCTCATATGCGTGCCCATTGTATCCGAAAAGGCCGTGCAGCTTGACCTGCCGAGAATGACTTACAGCAGGGATAAATACGAAACCCCTTTCACGGTTTCCGTTGACGCCGCGAAAACCGGCACAGGCATCAGCATCAGGGACAGGCTCCTCACCGTGAAAACAATTTTAAGCGGTTCCTCAAAGCCCGAATCATTGCACAGACCGGGCCATGTTTTCCCGCTTGTTGCAAGGGACGGCGGCGTTCTTGAAAGGGCCGGCCACACCGAGGGCGCAATCGATTTGCTCACGCTCGCAAAAATGAATCCGGTTGCCGTGATTTGCGAGATAATGAATGATGATGGCTCGATGGCGAGGCTTCCCGAACTGAAAAAGTTTGCCGAAAAGCATTCCCTGAAAATCGTTTCAATAAAGGACCTGATAAGGCACAGGCTCAGGCAGGGTTTGCAGGTGAAGAGGGTTGCAAAGGTTTCACTGCCGACGGAATTCGGCACTTTTGACGCTTACGGCTACATTGATTTGGTGCACGGCCGCGAGTACGTTGCATTGGTGAAAGGGAAAATTTCCGGAAAAAAAAACGTTTTGGCCCGCGTGCATTCGCAGTGCCTTACGGGTGATGTGTTTCACAGCAAAAAATGCGACTGCGGGCGGCAGCTTGAAAACGCGCTGAAAAAAATAAATAATGCCGGTTTGGGGGTCGTGCTTTACATTCCGCACCATGAAGGCCGCGGGATAGGGCTTCTGAACAAGCTCAGGGCTTACGAATTGCAGGAGAAAGGCAAGGACACGGTTGACGCGAACCTCGCTTTAGGGTTTGAAATGGACAAGCGCGATTTCGGCATCGGCGCACAGATTCTCCGCGACCTTGGCTTAAGCACGATCAGGCTCATGACAAACAACCCGAAAAAGCTGAAGGGTTTGCAGGGCTTCGGCCTCGAAATCGTTGAACAGCTGCCCTTAAAGGTCAGGGCGAACCCTTACAATAAGGCTTACTTGGAAACCAAAAAAATTAAAATGGGGCACTCCATCTAATATTGTTCACATGGCAGAAAAAACCGCTGTACTGGCGCTGCTTGTAGCCGCCTTCATCTGGGCAATGGCAGGCGTTTCCTACAAGCTTTTCCTTGCCGCTGGATTCACCCTCGCAATAATCTTCTGGGTTTCAAGGCTTTTCAAATTGCTCGCGGTCCTCGGCATCGCGTATTACAAGAAAATCCCGCACATGGGCATTGAAAGCGTCAAGGATTTGAAATTTGTTGTATTGAACGCTTTGTTCAGCCTCGGCACGCCGCTCTTTTTCGTGCTCGCGCTGGAGCAAACAACCTTGCCGAACGTTTACTTCCTCAACTACACCATGCCGGCGTGGGTTTTCATTTTCGCCGCGTTTTTCCTCGGCGAAAAAATCAACGCGAAAAAAATCTTTGCGGTGCTGCTCACGCTCCTCGGCATTTTCTTCATAGCCAGCCCTGAAAGCATTTTTTCCGTCAACCCCGGGATAATTTTCGGGGTTTTATCGGCGCTGTCATTTTCCGGCGACATCATAACCTCGCGTGAGCTCAAGGATTACAGGTTCCACACGGTTTCCATTTACTCCAACGCCTTGCAGCTTCTGGCCTTTTCGGTTATAGTGCTCGCGTTCTTCCCGGAATCCTTCGCCGTTGCCGCAACCCTTCCGCTTGACTGGCTTGCGGCATTGGCGTTCGCGGGCGCACTTTTGGGTTACGCAAGCGACCTTTACTATTACGCGCTTGAAAAAATCGAGGCATCAGCCGCGGCAATGGTTTCATTGTCAGAGCTTTTCTTCGCCTCGGCGCTCGCGCTCCTCATTTTCGGGACAAAACCCCTGCTGAACGAGCTTGCAGGATATGCCTTAATCCTCGTGTCGGTTTCAATATTCATTTTAAGAAAATCGGACATTGAATACTTTGAATACCTGCTGCACTTCCGCAAGAGGCATTGAAGTGGCCATTGAATTTTTCAGTAAATGTTTTTCCCGTAACCTGCCTTCCCCCATCATTGCCTAATGTATCCTATGGCAATGATTGCTTCAAATTAACGGTCTTTTGTGTTTTTTGGTATCAGGATTTTAATATGGGTGAGAAAAAGAAGTGGAAGGTTGTTATTTCGGAGAATGTTGTAAGGAAGATGGCAGGGCTGCCTGAAAAGGACCAGAAAGAGTTAATGAAGGCAATGGAAAAAATAGGTGAAAACCCTTATTATGGCAAACCATTCAACGGGGTTGAAATCAAGCCTTGGGACAACGAAAAGTGTAAGTGCGGAAAACCTTTTTTTATGGTGCTCGAACTTGATGATGGCGAAGTGCACTTTTCCTGCAGAAGGGGGTTTTGTGATGAGTCGTTCTGGTGCGCTAAAGACGAACTTATTAAGGGCAGGAAAAAATATGTGGAAAGCGCCCAAAAGGCTGGAGAGAGCCCGGAATACAAAGACATAGAATTTGTTGAATAAAACTTGGCTGCATCAGTTTTCCATCAACAGCCATTTCCGGAGCGGGATGAATCTTATTTTTGCTTTTTCGCCGTACCATTCTGCTGCTTCTTCAGCTTCGTAATCGTTTGTCAGCACCATTAACTCGTTGCATTTGAGTTCCTGCTTGGCTTTTATGAGCGAGCGTATTTCTCTTTTTTTTGTGTCCGGACTGGAAACATCATAGCAAACCTGGATTAGCTTGGTTATTTTTGCGTTTTCTTTTATTACGAAATCCACTTCCTCATGCTGCGCGTTTTTCCAGTAATAAAAGCCCAGTTTTCCGCCAATTTCCGCTTTTTTTAAGTGCACTGCGACAATGTTTTCGTATAGTTTGCCGGTGTCTTGTGTTGGTTTGGATGATTTTGCGGAAATGAAGCCGTTGTCTATTGCGTAAATTTTTTTGTTGAAGGTAAGCTGTTCCCTTGTTTTGAAAGAGAATCTTTTTAATGAAAACAGCAGGAATGCTTCCTCTAAATAGCCCAGGTATTTTTGGGCTGTGTGTGCGCTTTTTGATTTTGTGAGTTCCGCCAGGCGCTGGAAAGAGTACTCGCTGCCGACATTTGACAAGAGGAATTGGGCCAGGTCCTCTATTGCGTTGGGTTTTCTTATCCTGTATCTTTTTACAATGTCTTTGAAGAGAATAGAATCAAACAAAGCGGACAAATATTCGTTGTGGTTAATGTTCTTGACCAATGGTTCTGGGTAGCCGCCGTGTGTTGCGTATTCAAATAATTTTTCGCCTGTTTGTGCGGCAGTCATTTCCAGGTTTTGCTGTTTCATGAATTCCTTGAAGGAAAACGGGAAAACAGTTATTTGCAGGTGCCTGCCGGTTAAGTGTGTTGCGAGTTCTTTGCTTAGCAGGTTTGAATTGCTGCCGGTAATGAATAATTTTCTTCCCTGCCTTTGCAGCCTGTTGGCGACCAATTCCCATTTGTCAAAGTTCTGAATCTCGTCAAGCAGCAGAAACTCCGGGGAATCGTATAAGGAATCGGTTATTGCAAGCAGTTCGTCAAAGTCTTTTGCTGCGGCAAGTTTTTCATCATCGAAATTAATGTAACCAAACTTTGCGTTTTTCTTCAGCCAGTGAACTGCAAAAAAAGACTTGCCGGCCCTCCTTGGCCCGACAATTACCCTAATTAGGTTGTCTTTAACAAGGCCTGTTTTGAGTTTGGTGTCCCTCTCAATGTAATGCTCTTTAAAACGATTTTCCAGCTCCGCTTTTTGCTGGGCCAAAACATTCCTGACATCATTC